>JAFEFK010000917.1 GCA_018240625.1 Pseudomonadota bacterium | reverse complement strand
GAGTTGTATCGAGAATCGAAGTCGGCGCCTGGGAGTAACCAGCCAGCCAGGAGAGAAACAGGCTGGTCACGAAGAAACCTGCGGCAAGGAAGGCCGTCGTGCGTGTGAGCAGATTGGCGGTGCCGCGGCTCGACATGAATCCAGCGCCGCCACCGGCTCCCAGACCGCCGCCTTCGGACTTTTGCAGCAGGACGACGCCGATCAGCGCCGCGACGAGCATCAGGTGGATTACGATAACAACGGTGTGCATCTCTGGCCTTCCATCACAAACATGTCCGCGCCGACACGCCGGCAGCAGGACAGGTTTGTGGGGTTTGAAGTTGGGCGGTATCTACACGATCAAAACCAGCTTTGCCACCCCGCGAAGACCGGCAAATAGCCCGTGACCTATCGCAGCTAGGCAACCCCGGCGGCAATCGCAAGGAAATCCGCCGCTTTGAGGCTGGCGCCGCCGACCAGCGCCCCGTTCACATTCGGAACCGCCATCAATTCCCCGGCATTCGAGGGCTTCACCGAGCCGCCGTAGAGAATGCGGACCGTGGCCCCCTCCCCGTTAAATCGCTTGCTGAGCTGTTCCCGGATAAACCCATGGACTTCCTCTACATCTTTAGCTGTGGCGGTGCGTCCGGTGCCAATGGCCCAGACCGGCTCATAGGCCACCACGAGATTTGCGGGCGTCGCGCCATCCGGCACCGAGCCGGCAAGCTGCCGTCCGACCACCTCAAGGGCCTGACCCGCATCGCGCTGGTCCTGGGTTTCGCCGACGCAAACGATGGCCAGCAGGCCCGCCCGCCACGCCGCCTCGGCTTTTTGCCGCACCAGGGCGTCGGTCTCTCCATGGTCGGCACGGCGCTCGGAATGGCCGACAATGACCACTGAAGCACCGGCATCAGCCAACATCTCGGCGGACAAATCGCCGGTATGGGCGCCGGAGGCCTTGGGATGGCAATCCTGTGCGCCGATGGCAATCCGGGATCCCAAGGCGACAACAGCGAAAGTCATGACCAGCGTCGCCGGGGGGCAGATCAGCAGATCCGCCTTGCGCCAGAGGTCCCCGACGCCGGCGGTCATTTGTCCAAGCTCGGCGGCAGAAGCCTTGAGGCCGTTCATCTTCCAGTTTCCGGCAATCAGCGGTCGCAGCTTGGTCATGGATCTCTCTTGGACAGTCCGGATTCGATATTCGATCATTCAGCGCTAGCAGACGTTGTCCGCCGGGGCCAGTTTCCAATTCCCGCTGCGGTCTCGCCGGACGATTAACGGCCTGAACGGGTATCTTGCCGAGGTTGCGACGGCGCGCTTGCCACTTTATGATGGATTATCAATTCGGCGACGCCCTCACGCGGTATCCGCTCAGGCGCGACCCGGTTCCCTCCTGCAAAAAGATGGACCCATGCTTCGAGGAATACGCAACGCCTCATCCAACTGGCTCGGCAAAATCATCATGACCATCGTCATGGGACTGCTGATCGTCGCCTTCGGCGTCTGGGGCATCGCGGACATCTTCCGGGGATTTGGCCAGTCGACGGTGGCCAAGGTCGGCAGCACCGAGATTTCGATCGAGCAGTTCCGCCAGACCTACAATGACCGGATGCAGCAGATCAGCCGCCAGTTCGGCCGCTCGCTGACCCCTGACCAGATCAGGGCTTTCGGCCTCGACCGGCAGGTGTTGCAGCAGATGATCGCGGAGGCGGCGCTGGATGAAGATGCCCGGCGCAAGGGCCTCAATGAATCCGACGACGAAGTCCGGCGCCAGATCATGAGCGATCCTAATTTCAAGGGCGCCAACGGCGCCTTCGACCCGGCGCGTTTCGCCGGCGTGATCCGGCAGATCGGCTACACCGAGCAGCGCTATGTCGCCGAACAGCGGCATGTGGCGCTGCGCCGCCAGATCGCCGGGACCGTCATGTCGGGCGCCGAACCGTCGAAAACGCTCATTGACGCGCTGAACCGCTTCCAGAACGAGCAGCGCACCATCGACTACGTCAAACTGGGCGCCGCGCAGGCCGGCACCATCGACCCGCCATCGCCTGAGCAACTGGCAAGCTATTTTGATGCCCACAAGGTCCAGTTCCGCGCGCCCGAGTATCGGAAGATCTCCTTCGTCGTGATGACCCCCGAGGAAATTGCAAAGTGGACCACCGTGTCCGACGAGGATGCCAAAAAGGTCTACGAGCAGCGCAAGGACAAGCTGAATACCCCGGAGCGGCGTGAAGTCTCCCAGATCATCTTCCCTAACGGCGAGGAAGCGCAGGCGGCGCGAACCAAGATCGCGGCCGGCACATCGTTTGAGGATATCGCCAAGGAACGCGGCCTGGCCGCTTCCGACGTTGACCTCGGAAACATCACGAAAGCCGAAATCATCGATCCTGCGGTTGCCAATGCCGCGTTCTCGCTGGCAAGCGGCGACATCAGCCAGCCGATCCCCGGCAAGTTCGGCGTTGCGCTCGTGAAGGTCGGCAAGATCCAGCCGGCTATCGAGCCGAGCTACGAGAGCGTCGCGGCAACCCTCAAGCGCGACATCGCCATGGAGCGGGCGCGGGCCTCGGTCAACGATCTTCACAACAAGATGGAAGACGAGCGCGGTGGCGGGGCCAGCGTGCAGGAAGCCGCCAAAAAGCTGGGGCTGACCGCGGTCACGATCGAGGCCGTCGATCGCTCCGGACGCGGGCCGGACGGCAAGCCGGTGGCAGGAATTCCGCCGGGCGTGGATCTGGTGTCGCAGGCGTTCGCCAGCGATGTCGGCGTCGACAACGAGGCACTGCAATTCGGCAGCGGCTACATCTGGTTCGACGTGCTCGGCGTCACGCCGTCGCGCGATCGCACGCTGGATGAAGTCAAGGATCAGGTCGAGACCCGCTGGCGCGACGATCAGATCACCAGCCGGCTGCGCACCAAGGCCACCGCGATGGTTGAGAAACTGGGCCAGAACGCCACGATCGCCGACGAGGCGGCTGCCGTTGGAGCCAAGGTTGAAAATGCGAGCGCCTTCAAGCGCGACGCTACCGTGACCGGCTTGCCTGCCTCCGTGGTGGCCGCGGCGTTCCGCACCGCCAAGGACGGAGCCGGACAGGCGCCGGGCGCGGGTAACGACGAATGGGTGGTTTTCCGTGTCACCGACGTCACGGTGCCAGCGCTCGATCTGGCCTCCGACGAGATGAAAAAGCTCAAGGACAGCATTCAGCGCAGCCAGTCGGATGAAGATGTCGGCCAATATATAACCAAGCTCGAAACCGAGATCGGCACCACCATCAATCAGGCGGCGGTGGCGCAGGTCACCGGCGCCACCAGCAACAACTGACGGGTTCGGCCACGGCGATCCGCCTTATTTTCCCGAAAGCATCTGATGGACGATCTCAAGGCCCTGATCGGAAAAGTCGCAACCGGCGCAACGCTGACGCGTGAGGAGGCCTCCTCCGCATTCAACAGCATGATGTCCGGCGAGGCGACGCCCTCGCAGATGGGCGGCCTGTTGATGGCACTGCGGGTCCGCGGCGAAACCGTCGACGAGATCACCGGCGCGGTCGCGGCGATGCGCTCCAAGATGCTGCGGGTCAACGCGCCCGCGGACGCCATTGATGTCGTCGGGACCGGCGGCGATGGTTCCGGTTCGGTGAATGTCTCCACCTGCGCGTCGTTTATCGTCGCAGGCGCAGGCGTGCCCGTCGCCAAGCACGGCAACCGCGCACTGTCCTCGAAATCCGGCGCCGCCGACTGCCTCGCCGCGCTCGGCGTCAAAATCGATCTTACGCCCGAGCAGGTCGGCCGCTGCGTCAAGGAAGCCGGCATCGGCTTCATGTTCGCGCCGTCGCATCACCCCGCGATGAAAAACGTCGGCCCGACACGGGTCGAACTCGCGACCCGGACCATCTTCAATCTGCTGGGACCGCTGTCCAACCCGGCCGGCGTCAAACGGCAGATGGTCGGCGTGTTTTCCCGGCAATGGGTGCAGCCGCTGGCGCAAGTGCTCAAGAACCTCGGCTCAGATTCGGTGTGGGTCGTGCACGGCTCCGACGGCCTCGACGAGATCACCCTCACCGGCCCGAGTTTCGTGGCGGCGCTGGAAAACGGAAACATCCGGACCTTCGAGGTCACCCCGGATGACGCGGGCCTTTCGCGCGCCAGCGGCGATGCGCTCAAGGGCGGCGACGCCGACGCGAACGCGGCGTCCTTGCGCGGCGTGCTCGAGGGTAAGCCCGGTGCCTACCGCGATGTCGCGCTGCTCAACGCAGCCGCCGCGCTGATCGTCGCAGGGAAGGCAAAGACCTTGGAGGACGGCGTGGCGCTCGGCGTAAAATCGCTCGACGGCGGCGCGGCGATGGATCGGCTGAAGCATCTGGTTCTGGTCTCGAACGCCTGAGGAAACGCCGTGGCCGACATCCTGACCAAGATCGAAACCTACAAACGCGAGGAGATCGCGAGCGCGAAGCGCGCACGCTCCCTCAGCGAAGTCACAGCCGCCGCCAAAACCGCGTCCGCGCCGCGCGGTTTCGTTCGTGCCATCCGCGAAAAACTCTCGCGCGGCGACTATGCGCTGATTGCCGAGGTCAAGAAGGCCTCGCCCTCGAAGGGTTTGATCCGCGCCGACTTCGATCCGCCCGCTTTGGCAAAAGCCTACGAGGCCGGCGGCGCGGCCTGCCTTTCCGTATTGACCGACACACCCTCATTCCAAGGCCATCTCGATTTCATGGTCGCCGCGCGGGCCGCCACGTCGCTTCCCGTTCTGCGCAAGGATTTCATGTTCGACACCTATCAGGTGGTCGAGGCCCGCGCCCATGGCGCCGACTGCATTCTGGTCATCATGGCCGCGCTCGACGATGCCGCCGCGAAGGACATCGAAGACGCAGCGATCGATCTCGGCATGGACGTGCTGCTCGAGGTTCATGACCGCGCGGAACTCGATCGCGCGCTGAAACTTCGCTCGCCGATGATCGGCGTCAACAACCGCAACCTGCGTACTTTTGAAACGACGCTTGCGACCAGCGAGGCGCTGGCACCGCATATTCCCGGCAACCGCCTGATGGTTGGAGAAAGCGGCATCTTCGCGCCGGCGGATCTCGCACGGCTGGAACGGGTGGGCATGTCGACCTTCCTCGTCGGCGAAAGCCTGATGCGGCAGGCCGACGTCACCGCCGCGACCCGCACGCTGCTGGCGCGTGACGGCACTGCTTCACCACGAGTCGTCCCTGCGAACGCAGGGACCCATACCCCCTGACGATCGTGACAAGACGAACATCGGTTCATTTTCGAGGGGATTTGGTTCGCATACGGTCACGCGACTTTTGTTCAAGCGACACGTATTCACTCGCGCGTCCTCGGCGTATGGGTCCCTGCGTTCGCAGGGACGACGCCGCTTTCGGAGCTACGCAAGCATGTCCAGAAAAGTGAAAGGCGCCGCCCTCACCCACATCGACACCAAGGGCGAAGCGCGGATGGTCGACGTGTCGGCAAAACCTGCGACCGAGCGCATCGCGGTTGCCGAAGGCCAGGTCGTCATGACCAGGGCCACGCTCGCCATGATCGAGCGCGGCAACGTCAAGAAGGGCGACGTGCTCGGCACCGCGCGGATCGCCGGCATCATGGCCGCGAAGAAAACCTCTGAGTTGATCCCGCTCTGTCATCCCCTGGCGCTGTCGAAAGTCACGCTTGACATCGAAACCGACAAGAAGATTCCCGGCGTCCGCGTCCGCGCCAGCGTCAAGGTGACAGGTCCCACCGGCGTCGAGATGGAGGCCCTCACCGCCGTCTCGGTCGCGTGTCTGACGATCTACGATATGATCAAGGCCGTCGAACGCGGGGTGCGCATCGAAGGCATTCATCTGGTCGAGAAGAAGGGCGGAAAATCCGGCCACTATCTGGTGACGGACTCGCACTCGATGAAATAGGCATCGTGTTGTCCGCAGAACCGCGAGTTTATCGATGACGCTTTCCCCCCTCACGTCAGGCTCCGCCGATGCGTTGTTGTTCGACCTCGGCCGCGTCGTGCTCGAACTCGATACGGCGCGAACAATGGCGTGCTGGGCAAGGCATGCCGGCTGCGAAGCGTCAGAGATTGTCGCGCGATTCAAAATAGATGACGCCAGTCGGCAATACGAGTCGGGCAAGATCGATACGGCTGCCTATTTTGCTTCGCTACGCACCCTGCTTGGCGCCGACCTGACCGAAGCGCAACTTCTCGAAGGCTGGAACGCGATGTTCGTCGGCGCGATGCCCGGGATGACCGCGCTGCTGGCCCGCGCGGCACAGCGTGTGCCGTTGTACGCGCTCTCCAACACCAATCCGGCCCATGAAACGTACTTTCTGCAAAACTTTCCCGACACGCTCGGACATTTTCGCGCGATCTACACCTCGTCCACCATCGGTCTCCTGAAGCCAGACGCCAAGGCCTATCATCACGCCATCGCGGCGATTGGCGTGCCCACGAAGCGCATCGTGTTCTTCGACGATCTTCTTGCGAACGTTGAAGCGGCGCGAAGTTGCGGCTTGACCGCCGTTCACGTCCGAACGACAAGCGATGTGGAAGACGCGCTCGCTGCGCTGGAAATTTAGGAGAGAATGGCTATGGCCCTGATGGCAGTCGCCGACGCGCTTGCCGCAATTGTTGCCGGCGCAACTGCTCTGCCGGAGGAGATGGCCGGCCTCGACGCCGCGCACCACCGTGTGCTGGTGCGCGATATCGCCTCGCGCCGGACCCAGCCGCCGGTTGCGATGTCGGCGATGG
>JAFEFK010000916.1 GCA_018240625.1 Pseudomonadota bacterium | reverse complement strand
GCCTTCTGCGCAAATGAGAAGCTGTAGGCGAAATTCGGCGTATCCAGCCGGCAGCCTGGATAGGTGTTAGCCCACCATACGCCGCCCACATCCGGATTCTTTTCGAACACCACGAACGGAACACCTGCTTGATTCAGGCGATGCGCGGCCGCAACCCCCGACAGGCCCGCACCGATAACGGCTGCGCGAAACTCTCTGTCCGGCGCGAGATCTTCCTTGCTCCAGGCCGGCATACCCAAGTCGTGGGGAACGCCAAGCTCGTGGCGTAACAGGGCCATATACTCGTCGCCGACATCATTGGTTATGAAGCGAATGACCTGCTGTAGAAGTTCGTCCGAGGGCGCGATGACCGGACAGCCAGCATCCCGATAGTTGATCAAGACCGACGCGGCGATCTCGCGCGCTTTGGCCTGCATTTCGATCGACATGCCGCCTTGCGGCGCGATCGACGCGCCCATCGGAGGCATCGGCGGGCGCAGGTCGCGACTGATCGTGCGTGTGTCGCCGGTAATCATGGCCAGACAGGCGAGAAGCGCCGGCAGCTCAGCATCCTTGAGATAACCGCTGATCTCTTCGTCGATAGCGACGATCTTCTGTGTGGTATCGAAGCCGAGAGACGACCCGAGGTGGCCGCCACTCTCCCGTGTCGAGACAAGATCCAGCATACCTATCCTTCCAGTCCTTCGTAGCCGCAACGGCTTCTCGCCGGCTGTTATGAGTGTTCGGCAATACCGCGCTTCTCAGAAGCGCACGCGCGATAGCATCATCACGGCATTTGATAATGTCGCCGCGCCGCAGCGTGTCCCCCACAACAATTGATAGCTGCTATCACGATCCACTATTATGCCTGCCTGACGTTGGCCCCTTAGCTGATGGCCGTTCTGGTGCGGCCCGAAGCTATCGACCACCGCTTCTGTTTGGTGATCAGGATTCGACAACCGGTACCGGGACTGTGCCTCATTTGGGGCGATTCCCACGGCGGGCGCGATCGCAACGTTGAAAGGACAGGAACGATGCCTGACTTGAAAGGGAAGGTGGTGCTAGTGACCGGCGCCGCTCAAGGGCTCGGCGCATGTTTTGCCAATGCGCTGGCGGCTGAGGGTGCAAGCGTCGCCATCGGCGACCTCGACGATCTCGGCGCAACCTCAGGCGCGATCACATCGCACGGCAGCGCGTGCTTCGCACGGAAGCTCGATGTAAGCGATCGCGCGTCCGTCACGTCCTTTGTGCAGGCAACGGCCGCGACGCTCGGCAACATCGACATTCTCGTGAATAACGCGGCCGTCTCGGGCAAGCTCCAGCTTCGGCAATTCGACGAAATCGAGAGCTCCCAATGGGATCGTGTGATGGCCGTCAACGTGCGCGGTGCGTTCGAATGCGCCCGCGCTGTAGTGCCTGCGATGAAACGGCGCAAACAGGGCCGAATCATCAACCTCGCTTCCGGCACCGCGATCAAGGGCTCACCCGGGCTTCTGCACTATGTCGCCTCGAAGGGCGCAGTGATTTCGATGACCCGCGCGCTGGCACGCGAACTCGGAGATTTCGGCATCAATGTCAACTGCATCGCTCCCGGCTTGACCATGAGCGAGAACATGATCAATCACCCGAGTTGGACGGTCGATATCGTCAGACGAAACATAGAAAGCCGTGCTCTCAAACGCGAGGCCGTCCCGGACGACATCGTTGGCGCGCTTCTTTTTCTGTCATCGCCAGCAAGTGCATTCATGACGGGGCAAACGCTGTCGGTGGACGGCGGCTCGGTTATGAACTGAGGCGACAGGGAAAACGCGATTCGACTATTCGCCTCACGCTCTTCGTCTGCTATCCCTGCGTTACTTCCGTGTGGCGAGGAACGACTTGACAGCTTCGGCCGTCACGTCAGCGCGCTCGGCATGCGGCAGATGGCCGGCGTCGGCAATGATCGTGACTTTTGCGCCCGGAATATGCCTCTTCCACACCTCGGCCGTCGATGCGGGGAGCAGTTCGTCGTGAGCGCCCCATACGATGTGCGTCGGCTTGCGAATGCGGCTCAGCCAGCGTGGCAGGTCGGGATTGTGCAGATACGGATTGGACCCGAGCCGAGTGACGGTCGTTTGATTCTTCATCTGGCTGGCGACCTGCTCGAGCGAGAGCGGCTGCGATAGCATGCGCTCCGCGATTGCCGAGTTATGGAACAACTTGCGAAGGCTTTCCTCATAGCTCCAGCGGAAGATATCCGGCATGGGCACATCGGCCTGCAAACCCGCGGGGCCGATGAGTGTCAGACTGGCAAGACGGCTTGAATCCCGGGATGCAACTTCGGCGGCAATCCATCCGCCGAACGAGTTTCCGATCAGATTCACGTCTTCCAGTTTCTGGGATTCGAGGAAGTCGAGATAAAAAAGCGCAAGATCGGACACCGAATTTAGCCACGCGGGGTTGTCCGATTGGCCGAATCCGGGATGCTCAGGAACACGCAAATCGTAGCTCTCGGACATCGCTTGGAAAAACGGTGTCCAGACGCTGAGTCCAGCACCGCCATGCAAAAACAAGGTTGGCTGCCCCGCTCCGTCGCTGAACATCCTGATCCTGGTGCCGCTAATCACGGGGTAACTCGTTGTATTTGCCATCGGCTCTCCTGCAGCGCGGGCTGCCTTGCTCCCATCCCGCAAAGATAGATGCTGGGTGCACCGACACATCTAGCATTTGATGATTGGCCCATCACGTTTCGTGATTGGACGCGCTTGTTGCCCACCGTCATCGTTTTCATCGAAATAAGAATAACAACTATTGCGGAGAGGAGCGCATGGCTCCAATGAAGCGGCCTACGGCGATCGTCACCGGCGGCGGCACGGGTCTCGGTCATGCGGTAGCGGCGCGCTTGGCAGGCGATGGCTACAAGGTGCTTGCCTTGGGGCTAGATTGCGAGGTCGACCTGCCGCCTGCCGTCGAGTTCCGCCGTTTCGATGTGACCGACGATCACGTCGCCGGCACATTGGCTGAAGAGTTCAGCGAACTGGACGCACTGGTAAATGCCGCGGGAATCATTCTGCATGACAACGCCGAATTCGGCAGCGATGGCTTCCGCAAGGTCATGGACGTCAATCTTGGGGGCACTCAGCGCATCACCTACGCGCTGAAGACGGCTCTCCTGAAGCGCCGCGGCGCGGTCGTTAACTTTGCCTCGTTGTGGTCAGTGTTCGGCTCGGCACGCAATCCGGCCTATTCCGCCAGCAAGGGCGCCGTGCTGCAGCTCACCAAGGCGCTGGCCGTTGCTTGGGCGGCCGAAGGAATCCGCGTCAACGCGGTCGCGCCCGGCTGGATAGTGACACGCATGACCGCTTCGGCCCGAAGCATTCCTGAACGTAACAATGCCATCGCGCCGCGCATTCCGATAGGGCGGTGGGGCCAACCCGAGGAGATCGCGGACGTGGTGGCCTTTCTGCTGTCGCACCAATCGCGCTACGTGACCGGTGCGATGATTCCGGTCGATGGCGGTTACAGTGCTGCCTGAGCGCGAGTCCTGACCGAGCAATCGGCTAGGTATGCAAAATATCGGCGGGCGCGCGCGTTATGCCCTGGCTCGAAGCCACGTGCTTGACACGCTGCAACTGCTTTTGCACTTCGTCGACGAAGCGATAGGCCAATGAGCTCAGTGGCCGCCGCTGATCATAAACAAGATAGACATCAAACGGGATTATCGGATTAACCACCGGATAGATATGCAGTCCATCATAGACACGGCCGGCAATGGACACGAAAGGCGACAGCAGCGCCCAGTCGGACGACATCGTGAATTCGAATCCGCCAACGTTGCCGTCGATCTCCATTGTCCTGGCCGGCCTGATCAACCCGTTCGCCGTGCATTCGCGAACGAAATTGGCGAAGCTATTGTTGGCCGAGGGCAGGATGAGTTTCACGCCGTCCATCTGACTGAGATCGCACGGCGTGAAATTAGGACCGTTGAGCGGCTGCCCCGACAGCAGCACAACGGCATCGCTGAAGATCAGCCGTTGCATGAAGCCAGCATGCGAGGCCGGATAGGTGCCGAAGGCGAAGTCGACACGACCGGTATGCACCAGCTCATTGACCGTACCGGTATAGGCTTCGACGATGGAAATCTCAGCGTTCGGATAAATCTCGAGGAACGCGATCAAAACCGGCGCAAGAATGCCGCGGCCGATGGCTGGCGGCAATCCGACCCGGATCGGACCGGTCGAATCATCCACCGTGCGGTAGTCGCGCAGGATTTCCTTGGCCACGGCGATATCGCGGGTGATCGACAGACAGAGTTCATAGAGCCGGCTCCCGGCCGCGGTCGGCTTGACACCATTGGCCGTTCGCTCGAACAGCCGGACCGAGAATTCCTCCTCAAGCCGCCGGATCTGCATGCTGAGTGCGGGTTGCACGATATTCGCCTTACGCGCGGCGGCGCTGAAGCTGCCTTCCTCGTAGACCCATGTGAAATAGGAAATCTGCTTGAGATCCAACAGTGAGATCCTTTTCGATCGAGCGATGCCGACGTTGGCGAAAATTCACCTACGTAATGCGCAACGCATAGCGCATTTTCGCGATCAAGGAAGCTACAGACAGTGATAAGCACTCGCTGCAACGCAACAAACTGTCGCCGCCGACGTCTGGACACCACAGGAGGAACCACGTGACCACAGCAGGATTGTTCGATCTCACCGGGAAGACCGCCTTCGTGACAGGCGCGGGCAGTGGTCTCGGCTTTGCCATGGCGGAGTGCTTTGCCGAAAATGGCGCAAAGGTCGTGCTGGCCGAACTGAACCGCACCAATCTTGACGCAGCCCTGGCGAAGCTGGCGGATCGCGGCTTCACATGCGACGGCCGGATTGTCGATGCCGCACATTCCAAACAGATCGAGAGCGCGATGGATTGCACCCGCAAGGAGTTCGGCGCGTTGGACATCGTCGTCGCTAATGCTGGTATCTCGGCCGGCCCCGGCCCGATGACGGACATCGGTACCATCGAGAACGTGGCGCCGGAGCGATGGCGCGAGGTGCTCGATATCAATCTTTCGGGCGTGTTTTCGACCATCCAGTGCGCGGCGCGACACATGAAGGCGCAGCGATCGGGCCGGATCATCGTTACCGCATCGACCGCGGGCTTCCGTGGCGATCCGATGGTCGGTTACGCCTATGCGGCCACCAAGGCCGCGGTCGTCAATCTCGTTCGGCAGGCCGCGATGGATCTGGCAAGGTTCGACGTCCACATCAATGCGATCGCTCCCGGCCCCTTCCGCACCAGCATCGGCGGCGGCCGTATGCGGCAATCAGAAACCGAGAGCGCATTCGCCGAAACGCTTCCGCTCGGCCGCATCGGAAACCCTGACGAAATCAAGGGCGCGGCGCTGCTTCTTGCGTCAAAGGCATCAAGCTTTATGACCGGGGCGATCATTCCGGTCGATGGCGGCGCCTTGAGTTGGTGAGTCAGATTGCGGCATCAAGACGGACTGCCGGACGATGCTAGGCAGATCAGCACGTCTGGCTTCAACTGGATGCCCGGACGATTGGCTTTGACCAAGATCACGGATGACGTTGTTCACCTTGCTTCACGCTACGGCTGCCAAAGCTAGCTCCGGATCACGGCGATGCTGCGTCCGAAGGTTGGACGGTGAACGCCAAACGCGTTGAGCGCATCCGGCGGCGGGACGGGCTTAAGGTTCCTCAGAAACAACCGAAGAAAGGCTACCTCAGGTTGAATCGCCGATCGTGCATCCGGCTTCGGCCGAAGCACCAAACCATGTCCGGTCCTATGACTTTGTCGAGGGCCGGCCCACAATGGCAGGAAGTTCCGCATGCTCAGTATCATCGACGAATTTACCCGGGAATGCCCTGGCGGTCCGCATGGATCGCAAGCTCAACTCGACCGACGTCATCGACATCCTGTCCGATATTCGATTATTTCTGCGCGAGTCGAGTCTTTCCGCTCGGTTACCTGCCCGTGACTTTGAGTGTTCGTCCCGCGGCAACATGCGGATATGTCGCTATACATAGCCCGCCAAATTCCGAATGGTTAAATTCGAGTCTGCGTAGAGTCTGGCAGTTCTCGCGCGATCGACAGCACGAAACCAGATCCGGGCGATCTGTCGTTAAATTGCTGGCCGACTTGCACAGCCCTGGGGGGCTAACCTCCGTAAAGGTCGCAGATTGTATACAAAATAAGATACAAGACCCTGGAATGAAGTGATATGTTGGGCTAAGTTGATTGCGACGCAGGAGATGCCGCAATATTGGTTGGTGTGTCCAAAGAAATAAAAGCTCATGAACATCGGGTCGGTCTCACGCCGATCCGTGCGAGAATATATCGCGTGCAGGCACTCGGTACTGGTTCAGACCAGCGCTGGAGCAGGTATTGGCGCCGTTGCCGGCGAGGGATCGGCCAACTCTGATCGGCAACGAAAATTTGACGTTATCGGGAGGCTCTGAACGGACTCTCGCCGGCTTCGCGAATTATCACAAAAATTTTGGCGCTGATCGGGGGTAGCATCCAATTGCCGCTTGGAATTGGATACAATATAGAATACAGAAGGTCTTTACTAGAGCAGGAGATGTTCGATGAGCATTCGTCCGAATTCGATCGAAGCGCGCGATGTATTGAACGTGCTTCATCCCTACACGAACGCCGTCAAGCATGAAAAAAGCGGCCCGATGGTGATTGCCGGGGGTGACGGAATTTACGTCATCGACAACGCGGGCAATCGCTATATCGAGGGTCTGGCGGGGTTGTTCTGCGCTTCTCTTGGCTTCAGCGAGCAGCGATTGGTTAGAGCTGCGACGCGACAGATGGAGCAGATGCCGTTCTATCACAGCTTTGGCGGCAAGTCGCACGAGACCGCGGTTGAGCTCGCTGAACGCCTGATCAATCTATCGTCGGTGCCGATGAGCAAGGTATTTTTCGCAAATTCCGGATCAGAGGCGAACGATACGGCCGTCAAGATCGTGTGGTATTACCACAACGCTATCGGCAAACCGGAAAAGAAGAAAATCATTTCAAGATTGCGCGCCTATCATGGCGTGACTGTCGCGTCTGCGAGTCTGACCGGCTTGCCGGCCAATCATCGCGATTTCGACCTGCCGATCAACGGTATCCTTCATACGGATTGCCCGCTTCACTACCGCTACGCCGAGCCCGGCGAGTCGGAGGAAGCGTTTGCGACGCGTTGCGCCGCCTCTCTGGAAGAGCTCATTTTACGAGAAGGGCCGGACACGGTCGCGGCGTTCTTTGCAGAGCCGTTGATGGCATCCGGTGGATGCATCGTTCCGCCTCCAACCTACTACGAAAAAATTCAGGCCGTCCTGAAAAAGTACGATGTTCTGCTGATTGCGGACGAAGTGATATGCGGCTTCGGACGAACCGGAAATATGTTTGGCTGCGAAACCTTCGGGATCGCGCCTGACATGGTATCGATGGCGAAGCAGTTATCGGCGTCCTACATGCCAATCTCGGCTCTCATGATCAATGAAAAGATCTATCAGGCGATTCGGTCGGACAGCGACAAGATCGGGACATTTGGCCATGGCTTCACGTATGGCGGCCATCCGGCGGCCGCCGCGGTGGCTCTTGAAACGCTGAAGATTTACGAAGAGCGTAATATCCTAGATCACGTCCGGTCCGTGATGGGAAAATTCCAGGCGGGACTTCATGCATTCTCGGATCATCCCCTCGTCGGAAACGCTCGCGGAATTGGGTTGATCGGAGCGCTCGAAATCGTCAAGGACAAGACGACCAAGGAAGTTTACGACCCGTCATGGGGTGTTGCGGCTCATGTCGGCGAGCGCGCCCTGACCCACGGACTGATTACCCGCGCCCTCGGTGACACCGTTAATTTTTGCCCGCCCATGATCATCACTGACAGCCAGATCGCGGACATGTTTGCCCGGGTGCGTCGGGCGCTGGATGACACCTACGTGTGGGTGACCGCCGGTCGGCCCGTGTCCTGAAACACTGGAGCGATCCTATGACCGGTGTGGTGCCAGCAGTGAATCAGACCAATCAATCGGTGTTTCGGCGACGCCAAGCCGCTGTTGTACGAGGGGTCGGACACGCGACCCCCGTCGTCGCCGCGCGAGCATTGAACAGCGAGGTGTGGGACATTGAAGGCCGGCGATATATCGATTTCGCCGGCGGTATCGCCGTGCTCAATACCGGACATTGTCATCCGCGCATCATCGCAGCGGTCAAAGCCCAGCTGGACCGTTTCACGCATACTTGCTTTCAGGTGCTTGCTTACGAGCCCTATGTCGAACTCGCCGAGCGGTTGAACAAGCTGGTTCCCATTTCGGGGCCGCTGAAGACGATCTTTCTGTCGACCGGGGCCGAAGCAACTGAGAACGCAATCAAGATCGCGCGGGCAGCCACCGGTCGTCCAGGGGTGATCGCCTTCACGGGCGGGTTTCATGGCCGGACAATCATGGCCTCAGCCATGACCGGCAAGGTTGTGCCTTACAAAAAGGGTCTCGGTCCGAGTCTGCCGGACGTCTGGCATGTCCCCTTTCCGACAAGCAGCAACGGCGTGACCGTCGATCAGGCGCTGGCCTATCTGCAGTTCCTCTTTCGCGCCGATTGCGATCCTTCGCGGATCGCGGCCATTATCATCGAGCCGGTACAGGGTGAAGGCGGCTTTCATCCGGCGCCTCCCGCATTGATGACCGCGCTTCGCCGCCTTTGCGACGAGCATGGCATCGTTCTGATCGCCGATGAAGTGCAGACCGGATTTGCCCGTACCGGCAAGCTGTTCGCGATGGAGCACTATGCGGTCGAAGCCGACCTCATGTGTGTGGCCAAGAGTCTTGCCGGGGGCTTTCCTTTGTCCGGTGTGGTGGGTAAGGCGGCGATCATGGATGCCGCTGATCCAGGCGGGCTGGGTGGGACCTATGCTGGAAATCCTCTGTCGTGCGTCGCGGCACTCGCGGTGCTGGACGTCATTGAGGATGAAAATCTCGTCGTTCGCGCAGGGCTGATTGGCCAGCGGATTGACGCCGCGATACGTGCCTTTGGACGACGGAACGACCTGATCCCCGTTTCGGAGCCGCGAGGGTTCGGCGCCATGCTGGCGTTCGATATCGTTCGCGAGCGCGGCTCGCAAGAGCCTGACGCCGCCGCGACCAAGCAGGTGGTGCAGCGGGCCCATGAAAACGGGCTCGTGCTTCTGTCGTGCGGTGTCGACTTCAATACGATTCGTATCCTTGTCCCGTTGACATGTTCCGACGAATTGCTGGCCGAAGGCCTGGATATCCTCGGAGAATGCCTGGTGAACCATTCATGACGCGCGACTTCGAAAAGCCCGGACGTTCGATAGCCTTCGGGCAACAAGCCATGGCGGCGACATCGCATGTCGCATCGACGCAGACAGCCATCGCCATCATGAAAGCCGGCGGCAATGCGATGGATGCCGCAGTAGCGGCATGCGCGGTGCAGTGCGTCGTCGAAGCCGGATCGACAGGAATCGGCGGGGATTGTTTTGCGCTGTTCTGGCCAAAAGGCGCGGAGAAGCCGGTTGCATATAACGGTTCCGGGCGATCGCCAGCCGCGGCTGAGCTGAGCTGGTATCTGAAAAATGGCATCCGGACGATTGAACGGCAAACGCCGCATGCGGTCACCGTTCCGGGAGCGATCGAGGCATGGGCGACGCTGATCCGAGATTACGGGCGGATGCCGTTGCGCCAGATATTCGCGCCCGCGGTAGAGATGGCGCGCAACGGCTATCTGCTCACAGAGCGTGTCGCGTTCGATCTGGCCAACCAGGTCGATCTGCTCAATGCCGATGCGGAATCGCGTGAGACTTTCCTGGTCGGCGGCGAAGCGCCGAAAGCAGGCGACCTTCAGAAGCAGACAAAACTGGCCGATACGCTGGAACTGGTGGGCCGGGAAGGGCCGCGTGCGTTCTACCAGGGAGACGTCGGAGTCGGACTCGCGAAATTTCTTGAGAGCAAAGGCGGCCTGCATCGCCGAGAGGATTTCGCGGAGGCGAAGGGTGAATACGTCCAGCCGATCTCGGCGACGTATCGCGGGCGGACGGTTTATCAATGTGCGCCGAACGGTCAGGGCCTCATCGCGCTGATGATCATGAACATCCTGTCCCGGTTCAAGCGGCGGCCTGATCCGCTCGACATCGATAATCTCCATATCGAGGTCGAAGCAACGCGGCTGGCTTATGCCGCGCGAGATCAGGTGCTTGCCGATCCGGCAATCTCCCCGGTTCCCGTGGACTATCTTCTGTCGGACGAGTTGGCCGATCAACTCGCTAGGCGAATCGATCTAACCAGGGCCATCGTCGAGATGCCGTCGTTCTCCGGAGCCGAACACAGCGACACGGTGTACATTTGTACGGTGGACAAGGACCGCAACGCAGTCAGTTTTATCAACTCGTTGTTTCATCCTTACGGCGCGGGTCTGATGGACCCGAAGTCCGGTGTCATGCTTCATAATCGAGGACAAAGCTTTGTCGTCGAGCAGGGACATCCGAACGCCATAGGTCCGCGCAAGCGTCCAATGCATACCATTATCCCCGGTCTGGTCGCCGAGAACGGCCGCCCAACTCTCGTGTTCGGCGTCATGGGCGGGCACTATCAGGCGATGGGTCACGCCCATTATCTCACGCGGCTATTCGATGACGGTCTCAGTCTGCAGGCAGCGATGGATCAGCCGCGGCTATTTCCTTTGCCGGGCACTAACGCTGTGGAAGCCGAGGAAGGCGCGCGCCGGGTCATTGCCGAGCCGTTTACGAAGAGGGGTTTTGAGGTGCGGCTGCCGCGCTGGCCAATCGGGGGTGCCCAGGCGATCAGGATCGACTGGCAGCGAGATATTTTGATCGGCGCGTCCGATCATCGCAAGGATGGTTGCGCGCTCGGCATCTGATCTCGCCGCCATTGTCGAATTAGAGCGACGGCCTTTGGATCTGCTGGCGGCATGGACAACGCTCATGATGTGGGATGTGCTCCGGCACAAGCGGGACATCTCACCAATTTCTCTGGACACAGAATGCGATTGATAGCAGCAATACTTCAGGCTGGCCCCATGGACCGGCCGACGCAGACATTCGGGGCAGCACAACACCATGATCAATGCCGCAATCGCGCCAAAGAAGCCGCTTCGATCGGCCCGGCTGACGACCTATGAAAAGCTCAAACAACTTATCCTGAGCGGCCAGTTGCGCCCCGCCGAGCGGCTGTCGGAGGTGCGGTTGGCAGAACGGCTCGGGGTATCGAGAACACCCCTGCGCGAAGCACTGATGAAGCTCGACGAGGAAGGGCTGGTAGTTGGCCAGCGAAACGTCGGCTATTCGGTTGCCGATCTCGATATCGGTGCAGTCCGCGATCTTCTTGTTGTGCGCGAAGCGCTTGATACCTGTGCGGCGGGGCTTGCTTGCAAGGAGGCCACCGAGCGTGACTTCGAGCGTATTCGCGACATCATCGCGCAAATGAAAGGTTTGCGAAAAACAAAAAAAGCGCGACCCGTGGATGTTGCGCGAGACCTTGAACTCGGTATTCAAATTCATGTCGTGATCGCGGAGGCGACGCGGAATTTTGCGTTAATCCGGACAACCGCACAAATCTATCAGCAACTGCGTCTTGCGCTATGGCTGGAAGTTCTTTGGCTTGAACTGCCGGACAATGGTCTCGCCGAGCACATGGCTATCGCATCGGCAATCCTGTCGCGTGATGCGGCTGCGGCCAAGCGTGCGGCGCGGGCACATGTTCGCAGCACGCTTGCAAATATGGAACGTGTGCAGGAACTCTATAAATTCCGCGCCTTTCCGCAAGTCTGAGAAGATACGGAAGACTTCGTGCGCCACAATCGCACATGCTTCCGGCGCTCCGGGAGGTTGCGGCCTGAAGGTCTGGCGGGATTTGCGCTGGACATGAGATGGCGGGTAACGTAAGATTGCATACAATTTAGCACACAAAATTAATTCAGGGGATCGTCAATGCAGGGGCACCTAAGCTTTAAGCTGTTGGTTGGGCTAACCGTCCTCGTTGCGTCCATGAGCGCTCAAGCGCGCGATGCCGTGATCAAGCCTCCGGCGGAATATGCCCAGCCGGGAAAGATCAAGTTCTGCACGAGTTCCACAAACCCTCCGCGCGAGTTTCAGCTTGACGGCAAGCCAGTAGGTACGGACGTGGATTTGGCGCGCGACATGGCCGGGCTCATGGGGCTCGACGTGGAATGGATCGATCTGAAATTTGCCAGCTTGGTTCCCGCGCTCTTGGCCCGTCGTTGCGACATGATTGTCGAGGAACTCTATATCACTCCTGAGCGCGAGAAGATCATCGACATGTTGCCGTTCTCGGTTTCAGCCGAGCAACTCGTCGTCCCGCCGGATAACGTGACGATCATCCATGGCCTTGACGACCTCTCTGGCAAGAAAGTTGGCGTTCCGACCGGCACGACATTCCAGAAGATTTTGGAAGAGATGAACGTGAAGCTCCAGGCTGCTGGCAAAACGCCGGTGACAATACTGGCCCTTCCCGCGACTCAGGACGTGTTCAACCAGGTCATGGCCAGGACCGTGGATGCGGGCGGCGTGACAACGACGTCTGCTGCTTATTATATGGAAAAAGCCAAGGGGAAGGTGATGGCGGCCGGAGAGCCCTTCCGACAAATCAAGGACGGCTTCGGAATGCGCAAGGATTCGAAGCAACTCTACGATGCGATGGCTCAGGCGCTCGAGAACCTTCGAAAAGACGGCACATATCACAAGATATTCGAGAAGTATTCCCTCGTATCAGCCGAGCTGCCGATGTAGTGGCAACATCCATCTTGGGCTCAGACTGCCTTTCCTCCCATAGAAATTGCATAGTGCATGTTCGATTGGAAATTCTTTCTCCTCCACATTTTCAAGCTCAGTCCCGCCTATGGAGCTGCGCTGCTTACGACGATAGGCTTGGCGATCGTTGGGCAGGTTCTTGGGATAATCATTGGTGGATTCGTTTCCATGGGGCGGCTTTCAAGGAGTCGAACCTTTCGATGGACAGCCGCTATCTACACCTGGTTCTTTCGTGGGGTGCCCGAACTTGTTCTGATGGTGATTTTATTCACCGGCGTAGCGGCCGCGGGATTGCTGAGGTTCGACGACTTTGCGATCGGCTCCTTTACTGTAAGCGCGAGCCTTCAAGCGGCCATCGTCGCGATCGGATTGCGTGAAGGTGCTTATATGGGTGAAATCATCCGCAATGGCCTGCAATCCGTAAGCAAGGGGCAGGTTGAAGCAGCGCGCGCCTTGGGCATGTCGCCGATGAGAGTGATGTGGAAGATTATCATTCCGCAGGCGATGCGTGTCATTGTGCCGCCTTTCGGTAACGATTTTAACGTCATGCTCAAGGTCACGTCTCTGGCGAGTGTCATCGGAGTTCCAGAACTGTTCCTCACGACGCAAACCTTTTCAGCGCAGAATTTCAGGGTGTTCGAGCTTTTCATCGGCTTGGCCATCAACTACCTGCTGCTCACAACCGCCTGGAGCGTCATCCAGTCGCTGATCGAAGCGCGATTGCGGCGACATGAGTCGATAGCCGGTCGTAGAACCTTTCTACGGACTGTGCAGGCCCATTTGATCGGAACCAGCGCAACTGACACCGGGTCAGCATGATCGCGAGCGCAACGCCGGTCGAGGACATCCAACACATGACTAGCTCCGACCTCATCGTGGTTGAAGCGACCGGCGTTCACAAATGGTTCGGTCCACTACATGTTCTCAAGGGGATTGACCTTTCAGTCTCCCGCGGCGAAGTCGTGTGTATTGTCGGGCCTTCCGGCTCGGGCAAAAGTACATTCCTGCGCACGATCAACCATCTGGAGCCCATAAATCGCGGCTCAATTCTCGTAAATGGCCATTCTGTCGGCTACGCGAGTATCGGCGAAAAGCCGATACCCAAGCGCGAAGCTCGCATTGCGCATAGCCGGCGGGACATCGGAATGGTATTCCAGCAGTTCAATCTGTTTTGGCACATGACGCTGCTTGATAACGTCAGTGTAGGCCCCCAAACGGTCTTAGGTCTGTCTAAGAATGACGCGCGAGATCGAGCGGCAGCACTCCTGAATAAGGTCGGTTTGGGCGACAAAATGGAGGCTTACCCGCAAAGTCTCTCCGGTGGTCAGCAGCAGCGCGGAGCCATTGCTCGAGCGTTGGCAATGGAGCCGAAGCTCATGTTGTTCGACGAGCCCACAAGTGCCCTCGACCCCGATATGAGCCGCGAAGTTGTGTCGGTCGTTGAGAAGTTGGCGAAGGACGGGATGACGATGATCATCGTGTCTCACGAGATGTCTTTCGTTCGACGCGCCGCAACGCGTATCGTCATGATGAATGGCGGTATCGTGACCGAGGAGTTGCGTGATATCCGTGCAGCCGATCTATCGAACACCAACGGCATCGGTGCCTATCTCAATGCCACTTTGTAGGGACGTTGCGAGCGGATCCGGCCATCGATGATGAGCGAATAGATCAGCTTGCTGCAGACGTGGACCAAGATGCAGCAATCGTCCTGACATCTCCTGCTTCCGGACCGGCCTGGCAGGTAGCGCACGCGCCACGAGCGATGTCACCGCATGAGAGTCGAGATAGTTCGTGGCGGCCAGATCGGGTCTCCATATTGCCTGGCAAAGGGATGCCGAAGGATGCGGCGGGCGACGCGCTCGAACAGGGATGCCCATGGGCGCAATGGACCGCGAGTTCCGCATTGACCTCGCGGCTTTCAGCCTCATCTCGGCGCGGCTGAGGGAATTTGTCGCACGCATGTATGCGAGCCCGCCATGATTTGACCGTGCCCGCCTGGCGCAGCCTCGCGGGTATTGCGCGGTATCCGAGGAATCCAATCGCGTGCATCTTGTGTTGAGGCTTCGTTGGCGTGCCCGCTACGTCGCGTTGGCGATCCCACCGAGAGACCCTGATTGCTTGATTAACACCGTTGAATGTTCCAAAAAACCTTGGCGTGTTGGCGTGTTGGCGTGTTGTTCTCGCATCGCTGGAATTGCCGGCGAACTGGACGCCATTGTCGGCATCGTGATAATTGAAGCGATGGCGGTTGCTCTGCGCGAGACCGCCCCAGCTCGGGGAGATGTGGATGTCAACCGCGCTACGGATCGCTCACGGCGCATTCGGGCGGGTTGCACTGCTCGATATGGATGCGTCGCTGGTCCGCCACGCGCACCCGCATTGTCATGTCCTGCTGAAGGTCGAGGGTGGAGATACGCACTTCATCGTCGGTAACCGGGTCGTTCCGCTGACGGATACAACCGCCGTGTTCGTCGACGGCTGGCAGCCGCACGCCTACATCCACGATCCGGCAAGGCCGCGCACACTGATCCTGGCGCTGTATATCGAACCGCACTGGCTTCAAATCTTCCGCTCGTCATGGGCGGCAAGCGGCGCGCCAGGTTTCTTCGCGCAGCCCTGCGGCGAGATTTCACCGCGTATCCGCGCCCTGGCGCACGATCTTGCCGTCGTGATGATGGCTCATCCGGATAGCCGCAACGATCAGGAAAAGCTGCTCTCGGATGTGATGATCGCGGTGATCGAGCGCTTCACGGAGTGGCGCAACGGCCCATCGATCCGGGGAATGAACGGCGGATGCCGGCCCGATTGGCGGATTCGGCGGGTCGCGGACAGTATTCGCGCCGATGCTTCCACCAACATCGACATCGGCCGGCTGGCGCGCGAGGCAGGTTTGTCGCGCTCGCACTTCTTCCGGCTGTTTGAATCGTCGGTCGGCGTGCCACCGCGGGTGTTTCACAACGTGGTACGTCTCGAGCATGCCATCAGCGCGGTCGTAACCGGCGACGCACGCCTCGCCGAAATCGGCGAGCGGCTTGGATTCGACGTTCCGGCGCACTTCACGCGGTTTTTCCGCAACCATACCGGCGTCTCGCCGAGCGAGTTCCGCGCGGTTTCGCGGCTGGCTCACTGATCGCTTTGCCGCGCCGCAACATAGCGAATAAGACGCGTTGGTAAGTTGTGAGAGTGGGCGGTATGGCCACTCTCCGGCAGATTTTCCAGAACCGGCTGCAAGCGGGCATCAGGGCCGCGACCGCGAGGCAGCGCCATATGGGCCAAACAGCCGCCATATTCTCGTCCGTGACGACGACGGACAGTGCGTGGATTGGCCGTTCGATGGAACGGGTCGAGGATGCGGCGCTGTTGTCGGGCGACGGCCGCTTCATCGACGATCTCGGGATTCGTCCTAGCACGCTCCATGCCGCCATCCTGCGTTCGCCGCATGCGCATGCCGATATTCTGTCGATCGATACGACGGCCGCGAAGGCTGCGTCCGGTGTCGCCGCGGTGCTGGTCGGCGCCGACGTCAAGGCGCTGACTGCAAGCCTCGTCGTCGGTGTCAAGGCGCCGGTCGAATGCTGGCCGATCGCCATGGATCGCGTGCGTTACGTTGGCGAGCCGGTGGCGGTGGTGGTAGCAAGCGATCGCTACAAGGCGGAGGACGCGCTCGATCTGATCGACGTGCGCTATGCGCCGCGTCCGTGCGTGATCGATCCGCTGGCGGCGATCGAGCCCGGCGCACCGCTGGTCCATGAGGGCTTTCCCAATAACGTTGCGAGTGATCGCCAGTTCAGTTATGGCGATCCGGAACTCGCGTTCACCGTGGCGGCGCACCGCGTCTCGGTCGATATCACCTATCCGCGCAATTCCTGCACACCGATCGAAACCTATGGCGTGATCGCGGAGTACAATGTCAATGACGGTGCTTATGATATCCTCGCCAACTTCCAGGGGCCGTTCAGCATCCATGCGGTGATCTCGCGCGCCTTGAAGTTGCCCGGCAACCGCGTACGGCTACGAACGCCGCCGGATTCCGGCGGCAGCTTCGGCGTCAAGCAGGGCGTCTTTCCCTATATCGTGCTGATTGCCGCCGCTGCGCGGGTGGCTGGCCGGCCTGTGAAATGGATCGAAGACCGGCTCGAGCATCTGTGCGCCTCGAATTCGGCGACCAACCGCGCTACCACGCTTTCGGCGGCGGTGGATGCGACTGGCAAGGTCCTGGCGCTCGATTGGGATCAGGTCGAGGACTGCGGCGCGCATCTGCGTGCGCCGGAACCGGCGACGCTCTACCGGATGCACGGCAATCTCACCGGCGCCTACGACATCCGCCACATGCGCGTGCGCAACCGCGTCGTGGTCACCAACAAGACACCGACCGGGTTGAATCGGGGTTTTGGCGGACCCCAGGTTTACTTCGCGCTCGAACGCCTGATGCAACGCATCGCGGTCGAACTCGATCTTGATCCGCTTGACGTGATCCGCCGCAACCTGGTGCCGAGCGGCGCGTTCCCCTACCGCACCGCGTCCGGCGCGCTGCTCGACTCCGGCGATTATGCCAGGGCGCTCGACCTCGGTGCGGCGAGCGGCGGGCTCGACGAGTTGCAGGCGCGGCGTGCAGCGGCGCGCGCCGAGGGGCGCCTCTACGGTATCGGCTATGCTGCCGTCGTCGAGCCCAGCGTCTCCAACATGGGCTACCTCTCGACAGTACTGACGCCGGCCGAACGCCGTAGGGCCGGCCCCAAGAACGGGGCGCAGGCGACCGCCACGGTGTCGATCGATCCTGTCGGCGCGGTATCGGTTCATATTTCCTCGGTGCCGCAAGGGCAGGGCCATCGTACGGTGGTCGCGCAGGTGATCGCCGACATTTTTGGCGTTGCGCCGCAGGATGTGCGCGTCAACACCGAGGTGGATACCGCAAAGGACGCGTGGTCGATCGCATCCGGTAATTATTCCAGCCGGTTCGCCCCCGCCGTCGCGGGTACGGTGAAGATCGCAGCCGACCGCGTCGCCGCGCGCCTGAAGCGCATCGCCGCGAGCCATCTCAACGTCGATGTCGACGACGTGATGTTCGGCAACGGCAAGATCTATTCGCGGAGCAATCCTGACAATGCGATGCCGTTCGCGCGGATCGCGGCGCTGAGCCATTGGTCGCCGGGTTCGCTCCCGGACGATGTCGGCCAAACCATTCGTGAGACCGCGTTCTGGACGCCGCCACAACTGGCTGCGCCCGACGATGCCGATCGCATCAATTCGTCGCTCTGCCATGGCTTCATCTTCGACTATTGCGGGGTGGAGATCGACCGCGTCACCGGCGAAGTGCGGATCGACCGTTACGTCACCACGCACGACTGCGGCACCATCCTGCATCCGGGCATGGTGGACGGTCAGATCCGCGGCGGCTTCAGTCAGGGTCTTGGCGCGGCGCTGCTGGAGGAGTTCGCTTACGCGCCCGACGGCAGTTTTCTGACTGGCACGTTCGCAGATTATCTCGTGCCAACCGCGACCGAAATTCCTGATCCCGTCATCGTGCATATGGAAACGCCGTCGCCGTTCACGCCGCTCGGCGCCAAGGGCGTCGGCGAAGGCAATAACATGTCGACGCCGGTGTGCATCGCCAATGCGGTCGCGGATGCGCTGGAGGAGAAGAATATCGTCTTGCCGCTGGTGCCGGCGCGCGTTCGCGCCATGATCGCGGGTGACGAGCCGCCGGCGCCGGTGGGCGCGACGACGCGGCCGCGCCGCCGCAAGCCCGGTGATCGCGGTCTTCAGGGCGAGGGCTGCGCCGAGGTCGGTGCGCCGCCGCAGACGGTGTGGGATATGCTACTCGACCCCAACACGCTGCAAGCCGTGATCCCCGGCTGTCATAGCGTCGAGAAGATATCGGACACCCATTTTCGCGCCGAGGTGACGCTCGGCATCGGCCCGGTGAAGGGCAAGTATCGCGCCGAAGTAAAACTCTCCGATTTGGA
>JAFEFK010000915.1 GCA_018240625.1 Pseudomonadota bacterium | reverse complement strand
CGCGCATCAGGGCTGCCGCCTTGCGCATGATCTTGGCCCGCTCAAACGGGGAGACGGCGCGCCAGACCTTGAAGCCTTTTTCCGCGGCGGCCAGCGCCTCGTCGAGGTCGGATCGATCCGCGTGAGCCACCGTGCCGATCTTTTCTTCGGTTGCCGGATTCAGCACATCGATCGTCTTGCCGGATGTGCTGGGGCGCCACTTGCCGTTGATCAGCAATGATGTGTTCTGATAGCTCACGGGATTCTCCCTGTTATCTGCCTGCGATTGATTGATCGGCAAGGAATAGTGCGGCCACCTTGCCGGTCAAGTGTTTCCTGCGAGACGCTGCCTTGCGTGAATTGGCGCAGCATGGCGCAATGCCGGCATCACAACGGATGCGGTATCGCGTGGTACTTGTTGACGACAATGTCGTGCTTTGTCTCATCGACGCGCACGGTCATATCGAACCTGCCGCCGTGAAGCTCCTTCGCAAGCACCTCGGAGTTGCGATGCAGCCAGCTGATGCCGGCGCCGTCGGAGGCATCGACCGAAAGATCCAGCGTGGTTCGGGTCGCCGCCAGCCGGTCCTCGATTGCCGCCAGCAGTGCATCGAGGCCCTCGCCGGTTTCGGCGGACACCAGGAAGCACGGCACCTCGGTTGATCGGCGCGCGGCTATGTTTGCAAGATTTTCGCGCTGATCTGCGTCGAAGCGGTCGATCTTGTTCCAGACTTCGAGAATGCGCGCGCCCTGTCCGGGATCGATGCCGAGCTGACGCAGCACGGCCTCGACGTCGTGCTGCTGCGCTTCGGCGTCTTCGTGCGAAATATCGCGGACGTGGAGAATGACGTCCGCCTCCATCAACTCTTCCAGAGTCGCGCGAAACGCCGCGACAAGCTGGGTCGGCAAATTTGAAATGAATCCGACGGTGTCCGAGAGCATCGCCTTGCCACCGTGCGGCAGGGTCAGCGCGCGCAGCGTCGGATCGAGTGTCGCGAACAGCATATCGGCGGCCTGCACATCCGCGCGCGTCAACCGGTTGAACAGCGTCGACTTGCCGGCGTTGGTGTAGCCGACCAGCGCGACGACGCGATACGGCACGCGCTGGCGCCCGGCGCGATGCAGCCGCCGCGTCGCCTGCACTTTCTTCAATTCGTTTTCCAGACGCGCGATGCGGTCGCCGATCAGGCGACGGTCGGCCTCGATCTGGGTTTCGCCGGGACCACCCATGAAGCCGAAGCCGCCGCGCTGCCGCTCGAGATGGGTCCAGGACCGCACCAGCCGGCTGCGCTGATAATTGAGATGGGCGAGCTCGACCTGAAGCGCCCCCTCTTTCGTCTTGGCGCGCCGTCCGAAAATTTCGAGAATGAGGCCGGTGCGGTCGAGCACCTTGGTGCTCCACGCCTTTTCCAGATTGCGTTGCTGGATCGGCGACAGCGCGCAATCCATCACGACCAGGTCGGCACTGTGGCTGACGATCAACCCCGTAAATTCCTCGACCTTTCCTTTGCCGAGGTATGTCGCGGGCCGTATCTGGCTGACCGGCGCAAGGATCGCCTCGGCAACATCGAGGTCGATCGCGCGTGCAAGGCCGGCGGCCTCATCCAGCCGCGCGTCGGAATCGCGCACAGCATTTCCCGCCTGCTGCGCGTCGGTGTCGCCGCGCCGCATGCGCAGATAAGGACCGATGACGATCACCCGCCCGGTCGATTTGCCCTGCAGCGGTCGCGGACGGCCGATGCTCCCCTCAACGTCTCGGGGTTCCAATCAGGAAACTTTCAAGCACATGCTCACGCTGGAGCGTCCTCGCCGCCTTCGAACAACTGGATCGGGGCACCCGGCATGATGGTCGAGATCGCGTGCTTGTAGACAAGCTGCGAATGGCCGTCGCGCCGGAGCAGCAGGCAGAAATTGTCGAACCATGTGACAATTCCCTGCAGTTTGACTCCATTTACCAGAAAGATCGTCAGTGGCGTCTTGGTTTTTCGAACGTGATTGAGGAAGGTATCTTGTAGGTTTTGTGCGCGGTCTGCCGCCATTGTTGTTATCCCGCAGTTTTGTTTGCGTTTTTTATCTCACCAGACGCAGCTCTCTACGGAGCATCCCCTGGCGGCCGGTATTCCCTGAGATCCCCCTCGCGGACCCGGCGTGGTGATTAGAGGACAGAGCCAAGGGTTAGGCAAGCCAGTTCCAGCCATTGGCGGCCCAAGAGCCACAAAAACCCTCAGGAAAATGCTGAAAAGCGGTGAAATTCTTCCCGTAGCCGCCGGGCGATACCACCGGGCTCGCCGTTTCCGACGGCCTGACCGTCGATCGCGACGACGGGCATGACGATCTGGGAGGCCGACGTCACAAACGCCTCGGCCGCCTGCCGGGCTTCCGCTGGTGTAAAGGGCCGCTCTTCAAGCTTGATCTGAAGCGCGGACATCACCTCCATGAGAACCGCCCGGGTTATGCCGGCGAGAATACCGTGGTCCGCCGAGCGCGTGACGACGCGGCCGTCTTTGGTCACGATCCAGGCGTTGCTCGAGGCGCCTTCGGTGACGAAACCGTCGCTTCCGACATACCAGGCCTCATAGGCTCCCTTTTCACGCGCTTCCTGCTTCGCCAGTACGTTGGGCAGCAGCGACACCGACTTGATATCCACCCGCGGCCAGCGATTTTCCGGCGTGGTAATGACCTTGATACCGCGCGACGCCGTTTCCTGATTTTTCGCGAAATTAAGTGCGCGTGCCGTGATGACAACGCTCGGGCGGACATCGTGCGTGGGAAATGCGTGATCGCGCCGCGCCACGCCGCGCGTCACCTGCAAATAGACCAGTCCGTAGGTCACGCGATTGCGCCGGACCACTTCGTGCATGACGATGTCGAGCGACGACAGCGGCATAGGTTCGGCGATTCGCAATTCGCGGAGCGAGCGCTGCAGTCGCGCCATATGCCGGGGAAAATCCACCAGTCTGCCGCCGCGTACTTCGCAGACCTCATACACGCCGTCGGCGAACTGATAGCCGCGGTCTTCGACATTGACACTGGCGTCGCGCATATCGCGATATTGACCGTTGACGTAAGCAATCCGCGACATCTGGCGATTCCGGCTTCCTGGTTGAATGCACTTGTACTAGCTGACGCCGAGCGCCTTGAGCTTGCGATGTAGCGCCGAGCGCTCCATGCCGACGAATTCAGCCGTGCGCGAAATGTTGTTCGAGAAACGGCTGATCTGGGCAATCAGATAATCGCGCTCGAAGACTTCACGCGCCTCACGCAGCGGCAGACCCATGATATGCTCGCCATTGACGCCGGTCGGCATCGCCGGAACCATCGAACCGACGTCCTGCGGCAGCATGTCCGCTGTAATAATGACCTCCGGGCCGCCGCCGGCCAAAATCATCACGCGCTCGACGTTGTTGCGGAGCTGCCGGACATTTCCTGGCCAGACATGCGATTGCAGCACGGCCATCGCGTCTTCGCCGATCTTGCGCTTGGGCAGACCGCTCGCAACAGATATCTGTTCCATGAAGTACTCGATCAAATCGGGAATGTCCTCGCGCCGCTCGGAAAGCGGAGGCACCCGGATCGGCACCACGGACAGCCGATGGTAGAGATCCTCGCGGAAGCGTCCCGCCGCGATCTCCTCTTCCAGGTTGCGCGCGGTCGAGGAGATGATGCGAACGTCGACATTGATCTTGGCGGTGCCGCCCGACCGCTGAAACGTCTGATCGACCAGAACGCGCATGATCTTGTTTTGCGTCTCGCGCGGCATGTCACCGATCTCGTCGATGAACAGCGTGCCGCCGTGCGCTTCTTCCAGCGCGCCGGCCTTGCGCGGGGGTTGGTCGTCGGTCTGCTCCACGCCGAACAGTTCGAATTCCATGCGCTCCGGAGTGATGGCGGCGGCATTGATGACGACGAAAGGACCCTCGGCCCGGCCCGACTGGTTGTGGAGGGTCCGCGCAGCCAGCTCCTTGCCGGAGCCGGACGACCCGACGATCATGATGCGGCTGTTGGCCTTCGCCGCGCGCTCGATGGTCTGGCGAAGCTGATTCATGCAGGCCGAGCGCCCCACCAGGGAACTGGCCGCGGGCGCAAGCTGCTTCAATTCCCGGACTTCGCGCTTGAGCCGTGACGTTTCGAGTGCGCGCGTGGCCACCAGAATAAGCCGGTCGGACTTGAATGGCTTTTCAATGAAGTCATAGGCGCCGCGCTTGATGGCTGCGACAGCCGTTTCAATATTGCCGTGACCGGAGATCATGACGACCGGCATATCGGGACTGTCCTGCTTGATCTTCTCCAGCAGTTGCAAACCGTCGAGCTTGCTGCCCTGAAGCCAGATATCGAGGAACACCATGTGCGGGCGGCGGTTCGACACTTCCGAGAGTGCCTGATCGCTGTCGCGCGCAATCCGTGTCGTGAACCCCTCGTCCTCGAGGATACCGGCGACGAGATCGCGAATATCCGCCTCGTCGTCGACGATTAAAATGTCATTCGCCATGGGTCAGCCTGCCTTCTCAGTTGCCGGTTGCAACTTCGGTCTTCGTTTCGTTGCTGGTCGCGGTATCGTTGTTAGTCGCGCCATCGCCCCCATCGGTTTCAGCATTTGGCGCACGTCCGGAAACGGCGAAACGCAGCCGCATCCAGGCCCCCCGTGCGCCCGGTCTTAAGGCGGAAGCGTCGTTGAGTTCGAGCTTTCCGCCGTGGTCTTCCAGCACCCGTCCCACGATCGCCAGACCGAGACCGGTGCCCTTTTCGCGGGTCGTGACGTAAGGCTCCAACAATCGGGCCCTGCTGACTTTCGGCAGGCCGATGCCGTTGTCGATGACGTCGATGAGAATGTCATCGTCCTCGCGCGCGGCGATGACGTCGATACGCCCTTTTCCAAGCGTCTCCGGCGGAACGACCTCGATGGCCTCGGTCGCGTTCTTGATGATGTTGGTCAGGGCCTGCGAAATCAGCCGCCGGTCGAACTGGGCGCGCATCGGCTCCTGCTTGATCTCCGCCTGGATATCGATCTCGGGATGCCCGACCCGCATCAGGAACACCACCTGGCGTACGGTGTCGGCGACGTCCTCCCCTTCCATCACCGGCTTCGGCATCCGCGCGAAGCGGGAGAATTCGTCGACCATCCGCCTGATATCCTCGACCTGGCGCACGATGGTGTCGGTGCACTGCTCGAAGATCGGCTTGTCCTCGGTAATGGCCTTGCCGAACTTGCGGCGGATGCGCTCGGCCGATAGCTGAATCGGCGTCAACGGGTTCTTGATTTCGTGCGCGATCCGCCTTGCGACATCGCCCCAGGCGGAGGTCCGCTGAGCGGTCACGAGTTCGGTGATGTCGTCGAGCGTAATGATGTAGCTGTCGCGCGACTGACTGGTCTGTTCGGCGCTGACGCGCACCGAGATGTTACGCTCGTTGCCGTCGCGGATGATGGTGATCTGGCCCTGCACCAGTCGTTGCGCACCTTCCCTTGCCGTCCGCATGAGGTCGTTGAGTTCGGGTATGACGTCGGACAACGGATGCCCCAGCGTTTCGGACTCGGAATGACCGATCAGTTTCTCCGCGGAACGGTTCAGAATGCCGATATTGTTGACACCGTCGACACCGATGATGCCGGCGCTCGCGGACGACAGCACGGCCTCGATGAAGCGGCGGCGGCTGTCGATGAGGCCGCTGGCGTTCACCAGTTCGTCGCGCTGGCTACGCAGCTCCTGTGTCATCTTGTTGAAGGTCTCGCCGAGCTGGGCGAGATCACCTTCGGATTTGAGCACGGGAACCTGCACGTTCAGGTCGCCTGTTGAGACGACGTTGGCGGCGCTCATCAGCCGCCGGACCGGCGCGACGAAGCGGTCGGCGAAGTTCAAACCCAGCAGCACCGACGCCATCAGGATGGTCAGCGCGATCACCGCGAACATCAGAGCGAATGCGACCTGGATGCCGAGCCGTCGCGCCTCGATCGTGGAGTATTCGGCGACGCTGGCCTGGGTCTGTTTGAGTTGCGCAACGACATGCGGGTCGAGCAGCCGCGCCACATAAAGGAACGTATCGTCAAACGCGCGTAACCGGATGACGGCGGCCACGTAATTCGCATCGGGAAACACCGCGATTTGCGGCTCGGTTTCCACCACGTTCTTCAGAAAGTCCGGATTGGGCGTGGTGTAGGCTCGCTCGATACCTGTTTGCGCCGTTTCGAGCAGATGGCACTCCTTGTCGATCAGCATCGCGCCGGGAAGATTACGCGCCTTAGCACTCGACGTCAGAAGATCGCGGAACGTCCCGCGGTCCTGATCGTAAAGCGGCCGGGCATTGGCGATATCGTTGGCCATTCCGAGAATGTCGCCGCGGATGAGCTGGGCATGTTCGTGCAGATAGGCGTTGGCGACGATGAGGGAGTTTTGAATCACTTCCTTGGTCGGTCCCGAGAACAAACGGTCGAGACCGCGATCGATGGTGACGTTGGCCACGATCGAGACGAGCACGGCCGGCAGTACCGCGATCACCGAAAACAGGCTGACAATCTGGACGTGTAATTTAGCGGCAGCGCGACCGCGCCGGCGGGCCTGAACCACCTGCCAGACTTCGCGAATGATAATGCCGACCAGCAGCAGGATGGTCCCGGCGTTGATCAACAGGAACGTCACGACGACCTGATGGGTCGGCTCGATTGGGGTAAGGCCCGTCAGAACGACGAATGTCAAAAACGCCGACAGCAGCGCGAGGCCGATCGCGAACGGCGCCATGAACCGGCGCAAGGTCCAGCCCCGCGGCTCGGCGAATGACAAATCCTGAGATGGAGCAGGCGTGTCTGCGCTAGTCATCCGGGAAACGGTTGAGCGTTAAGGCCCGCTGGCTTTCGGCTAGTGCGGACAGCGGACTGATGCATTCCTACAACAATGTTGCTCAATTGCGACATTTCCGCGGCGCGCGCCACAGCGCCGAGTGACCAAGCGTCGCACAAACCATCGATTCGGGCTGGAATCGTCAAATCCAGTTGGATCTAACGATCCTAACCTCCTGTGCGGTAAACCTGAATATCGAGGTCCCGGATCTTCTTGCGGAGGGTATTGCGGTTAAGACCCAGGAGGTCAGCCGCCCGAATCTGGTTGCCCCGGGTGGCTGCGAGTGCCGCGGTCAGCAAAGGCACCTCGATTTCCCGCAAGATGCGGTGGTAAAGGCCCGGCGGCGGAACGCCGTTCGGGAAACCTGAAAAGTGGGACGCGAGATACAGCTCGACCGCGCCGCCGAGATTATCGACGCTTTGATGAACGCTGCCGCCAGAAACGATCGGGGGCGGCGCGAGCTCGCCATCGATCACGGCGCCGGTGATGACATCCTGCGGATAGAGGGCCGCAAGCCTGCGGGCCAGGTTTTCAAGTTCACGAACGTTGCCGGGCCAGCGGTGCTGTTTCATGCGCTCGAGCGCCAGCGCGTCGAGCTTCTTGGACGGCAAACCATCCTTTTCAGCCAATGCGAAGAAGTGCCTGACCAGATCGGGCAAATCCTCGATGCGTTCGCGCAGCGGCGGCAGCCTCAGCGGCACCACGTTGAGACGGAAGAACAGATCCTCGCGAAACAGCCCCTGCTGGATCAAAATCCGGAGATCCTTGTTGCTTGCCGCGACGATACGCACGTCCGTTTTGATCGCGGTGCGTCCGCCGACGGTGGTGTACTCACCCTGCTGCAGCACGCGCAGCAACCGCGTCTGAGCTTCCATCGGCATATCGCCGATTTCGTCGAGGAACAGCGTTCCGCCTTCAGCCTGTTCGAACCGGCCGGACGCGCGGGTATTGGCGCCCGTGAACGCGCCGCGCTCGTGACCGAATAACTCCGACTCGATCAAGTCGCGCGGGATCGCCGCCATGTTGACGGCGACGAACGGGCCATTGCGCCGCTTGCCGTAATCGTGGAGCGCGCGCGCGACCAGTTCCTTGCCGGTGCCGGACTCGCCCGAGATCATCACGGTCAAATCCGTCTGCATGAGCCGCGCGAGAACACGGTAGATTTCCTGCATCGCCGGTGATCGGCCGACCAGCGGTATGGAATCGAATTCGTTCTCCTCATCCTTACTGGCCGCACGCTCCTTCGGCTCCGCGAGAGCACGACCGACGATGGCGATCAGTTCCTTGAGATCGAAAGGCTTTGGCAGATATTCATAGGCGCCGCGTTCGGAGGCGCGAATCGCCGTCATGAACGTATTTTGCGCGCTCATGATAATGACCGGCAGATTAGGCCTCATCTTCTTGATCCGCGGCAGCAGATCGAAGGCGTTCTCGTCCGGCATCACGACGTCGGAGATCACGAGATCCCCCTCGCCCTGGCTGATCCATCGCCAGAGCGTTGCCGCATTTCCCGTAAGCCGCACTTCATATCCCGCGCGCGAGAGCGCTTGATTCAGCACCGTGCGGATGGCTGTGTCATCGTCGGCGACAAGTATGCTAGCTGCGGGCATTGTTCGTCCTCATCCTGGATCTTGTGAGGCATGTGACGACGTACCCGGCACGGCGGCGTCATTGCTTTGCTCTGGTTTGCTGGTGGTACTGAACATCGGAAGCAGCACGCGAAATATGGTCTTCCGCGACTGCGAATTGCATTCGATGATGCCGCCATGATCGCCGACGATCTTTGCAACCAAAGCGAGACCGAGGCCGCTACCGGTTTGCTTCGTCGTCACGAACGGATCGAACAGATTTGGCAACAAATCCTCCGGCACGCCGGAGCCGTTGTCCTTGACGCAAAACTCCAGCGGCAGAGAGACCCGCGATTTCTTGCCAGGCACGGACAGACGAACGCCGGGGCGGAACGCGGTCGTGAGCTGGATTTCCCCCTCGCCGTCAATATCGGCGATGGCCTCGGCGGCATTTTTGACGAGGTTCAGGAAGACCTGAATCAACTGATCCTGATTGGCCAGAACCGGCGGCAGCGATGGATCGTAGTCCTCTATGAATTTGATATTCCGTGCGAAGCCGGACTGCGCCAGCCGTTTGACGTGATCGAGCACCGAGTGAATGTTGACGGGCCCGCGCGCCACGGGACGGTCGTCGCCAAAGACTTCCATGCGATCGACCAGCGTGACGATGCGGTCGGCCTCGTCGCAAATCAGCCGGGTCAGCATGCGGTCTTCGGATGACGCCGCCTGTTCGAGAAGTTGCGCCGCGCCGCGAATGCCGGACAGCGGATTCTTGATCTCGTGCGCCAGCATCGCCGCCAGCGCGATCACCGAACGCGCCGCGCTGCGATGGGTCAACTGGCGGTCCATCTTGTCGGCGATGGTACGCTCCTGAAGCATCACGACGATGTGGCCCGGCCTCTCGGTCAAGGGTGCGACGTGCAAATCGACCTGCCGGTCCCGGCCGATGCGCGGGGTGCCGAGATCGACCTTGAACTCGTTGACGGGCGAGCCGCTGTCCCGAACCTGATCGATCAGCGCCAATAGCGGACTGCCGAACGGAATCACCTCCTTCAACGACTGCCGTTGCAGAAACTGCGCCGACATTTCGAAGAAGGATTCCGCCGCCATGTTGGCGTCGATGATCTTGCCGTCGGGCGCGATCAGCAGCACCGGGTTCGGCAAGGCGTTGAGAATGGCCTCGCCGTCCGTTTGCGGCGGCAATCGATGTTCGGCGAACGGTGTCATGCGGCGGCGCTCCACGCAAACTCGTCGAATGCATCGCCCAGGGACCGCTGCACGCTGGTTGGATCGTCAGCCGTCAAAATTTTCCCTCGCCACGTCCTGAGGACCGCCGTCGGCGCTTCGCCGACGCGGGCCGCGACGTCGAGCGCCCAGCCGAGATGCTTGCGTGCATGGCGCAGGCCGATCCGCAAACCGTAATGCCGCAGCAGATCGTCATAGAGCGCGCGGATGTAGCTCAGTTGCTCCGCGAGCGACGGAGGCTGTTCTGCGATCCCCGTTTCCAGCTGTCGTCCGATCTGGCCCGGCACCCAGGGCTGGCCCTGCGCGCCCCGCCCTATCATCACGGCATCGGCGCCGGATTTTTCCAGTGCGGTCGTAGCGGCTTCGAACGACGTGATATCGCCATTGACGACCACGGGAATGCTGACGGCATTCTTGACCGCGCGCACCGCCTGCCAATCGGCGCTGCCCTTGTAGAACTGGCATCGTGTGCGGCCGTGAACGGTGATCATCCGCACCCCCGCGGCCTCGGCGCGTTGCGCAAGCCGGGGCGCGTTGAGCGAACGATCGTCCCATCCCAGCCGCATCTTCAGCGTCACCGGCACCTTCACCGCCGCGACCGTGGCGTCGATCAGCGTCAACGCGTGATCGAGATCGCGCATCAGCGCCGATCCGGACTGGCCGCCGGTCACATGCCGGGCCGGGCAACCCATGTTGATGTCGATGATGTCGGCGCCGGCGGCTTCGGCTACTCGCGCACCCTCCGCCATCCAGCGGGCCTCGCAGCCGGCAAGCTGGACGACGTGCGGTCCAACCCCGGTCGCCTCGCAGCGGAGAACCGACATAGGCCGTCCGCGGACGAGATCGTCACTGGCGGTCATTTCCGAGACGACCAGACCTGCTCCCAACGCTTCAGTCAGCGCGCGGAAAGGCTTGTCGGTAATCCCCGACATCGGCGCCAGAAGAACACGATTGGCGATCGCAATATCGCCGATCGTGAAAGGCTTCGGATTTGATAACGCCGGTCCAGTCGGATTTGTGCTCATCTGTCCCACAAGTCGCTTCATTGCGACCGATATGCGTTAAGCCTAGCTCAATTATTGGGCATTTCTATACCGTGCCTACACTGTAGCCAATTTCAGACGTCTTGCAAGTGCGCTGCAACAAAAATGATTGCTCCTATCCACCGCTATGGAATCCTGCTGTTTTTTGCGCCCGGCGTGGTAAG
>JAFEFK010000914.1 GCA_018240625.1 Pseudomonadota bacterium | reverse complement strand
TGCCGCCGAGGCTGCGGCCGCCCTGTCTCAATTTCACCGGCACCAGATCGTCGTCGGCCTGCGCCAGCCGCGGTCCTGCGAAACGCACGAGCACGCCGCCGTGGTCGAGCCACGTGTCGATGCGCTCGCGAATCTCGGGCGACAGCGTTCCGACATCGGCCATCACGATCATCGGCAGCTTTTGATCCAGAAACCGGCTGATGACCTCTTGCGGGGCGCCCTTGTCGCCGAGCCGGACGTCGGCAAACGGTGCCAGTGCACGTGTCAGATAGAACGTCGAAGCGAGCAACGGCTGCGCCGTGTCCGTCGTTGCGCCGCTGATGATGCCGATCGCGCGGCGGCGCCAGCGCTTGTCGAGCAATTGCACCGCGCCCGCGGATCGCTCGCCGGCGATTTCCAGCCGGGCGATATCGTTGCGCAACTCCACCGGCAGGTCGAACGCGGCTTCGGTTTCGCGGTCCTGCGGCAGGAACGCATAATGCGTCTCGCCGATCGGCGAGCCCTTCTGATCGAGCGCCCGGACGATGCCGGCGGCGGGCCCATTTGCATTTGCGCGCAGCACTTTCACGGTCATTTTGGCCGCCGCATTTTCCGCCGCGACCAGCGCATGTGCCGGCGTCGCGCCGCCTTCGAAGATGGTCAAGGTGCGGTCGCCGATCGCCTTGCGAAGACTGTCGACGAATTCCGGTCCGCGGCCGGTATCGATGCCGTCGGAGAGCCAGACGACCTCGCTGTCGCCGGTCGCCTTCAGGAAGCGTTCGATCGCCGGCAGCGTCTCGACACGCTCGACCGCGTAGGGTTTTGGCGACAACTGGCGCAGTGCGACGCGCGCCGTTCCGGCCGGCATCAGCGTGATATCGCGCGCTGGCTCGGACAGCGGGATGATGGCGACGCCGCGCCGCTCGCTGTCGGCATCGGCGATCAGTTCATCGGCGCCCTTGATCCGCGTGTCCCAGCTCGATGCGGCGCTCCAGCCGTCGTCGAGCAGGATCACCAGCGGCGTCGTGCTGCGCGCCACTCCGGTTTTGGGATTCCAGACCGGCCCTGCGGCCGCGAAAATCACCAGCGCCGCCGCGAGCAAACGCAATGCTGTCAGCCACCATGGCGTGCGCGACGGGGTTTCTTCCTTCGGCGCGATATCAAACAGCAATCGCGTCGGCGGAAAATCGACCCGCCGTGGACGCGGCGGCATGACGCGCAGCAGCCACCACAGCAGCGGCAGGCTGACAAGGCCCAGCAGCATCAGCGGTTGAAGGAATGACAACGGGAGTGCCGACATCATGCCGTGCGTCCCGCTTTGACCGAAGTGGCCGTGCCGCCCTTGCTGACCATCATGCCGCCGTGGAGGAACAACAGCAGTTCGGCGGCGGAGCGGTCAGTGGTGTGGGTCGAGAACAGCCAGTCGAGCATGTTGGTCTCGGCGCGGATCTGGTCGCGGTGCAGGGCGAGGCGCGCGACGTAGTCGACGGCCCATCGTTCGGCGCGGCCCGCCGTGATGACGCGTCCGTCTTCCGGCTCGACGAATTCGACGCGTCCCGAATAAGGGAATGTTTCCTCGGCGGGATCGACGATCTGCACCAGCGTGCCGTGCGCGCCGGAGGCCGACAGTCCGGCAAGCATGGTCTTTATCTCGGCGATCGGCGACCAGAAATCGGACAGCACGACGATTTCCGATCGCGCCGACGGCACAAACGACGGCGGCAGACTGGCGCGGGTGACGTCATCATGAAGGATGGCTTGCGCCATCTTGTCGATGACGCTGCGGCTCGCGGTCGGGTTCATCAGTCCGGGAATGCCGACGCGTTCACCGCCCGCAACCAGCAATTCGGCGAGCGCGAACGTCACGATCAGGGCGCGCTCGAGCTTGCTGTCGCGCGCTTGTTTCGAAGCAAAGGCCATCGAGGCCGAGCGGTCCGGCCACACCCACACCGTATGCGCGGCTTCCCACTCATGTTCGCGAACGTACAGGTGATCGTCGCGCGCGGAGCGGCGCCAGTCGACATTCTGCGAGGGCTCGCCGGATACGAAACGGCGGTATTGCCAAAAACTTTCGCCTGATCCGGCGCGGCGGCGTCCGTGCAGGCCGTGAATCACATTGGCGGCGATCCGGCGCGCTTCCAGCACGAGGCGCGGCAGTGATGCGGCGAGTGACCGGCTTTCACCGTCGGCCCGCCGGACTGCTTCGATCTCCTGCTTCGCATGCTCGGCGGCCGCGACCATCAACCGATCCGCGTCTTCAGTTGTCTGATTACGTCGGGAATGGTGCGGCCTTCGGCGCGCGCCGAGAACGTCAGCGCCATACGATGCTTGAGCACGGGTTCGGCGAGATCGAGGACGTCGTCGATCGACGGCGCGAGACGTCCATCCAGCAGCGCGCGGGCGCGCACCGCCAGCATCAGCGATTGGCTGGCGCGGGGACCCGGTCCCCATGCGATCAGCTTGCCGGTCTCGCCGCCGTCCGGTCCCGGACGCGCGGACCTGACCAGCGACAAGATGGCTTCGACCACGCTGTCGCCGACTGGCAGCCGCCGTACCAGCCGCTGCGCCGCGACGAGCACATCGGAATCCATCGCGGCCTTGGCGAGGGTTTCTTCTGCGCCGGTGGTCTCGAACAGAATGCGGCGCTCTGCGTCGCGATCGGGATAGTCGACATCGATCTCCATCAGAAAGCGGTCGAGTTGCGCTTCCGGCAGCGGATAGGTGCCTTCCTGTTCCAGCGGATTTTGCGTCGCCAGCACGTGAAACGGTTTTGGCAGATCGTGCCGTGCGCCGGCGACCGTGATGTGCTGCTCTTGCATCGCCTGCAATAAAGCCGACTGCGTGCGCGGGCTGGCACGGTTGATTTCGTCGGCCATCAGGAGCTGCGCGAACACCGGTCCGGCGATGAAGCGGAACGACCGCTTGCCGGCGCTGCTTTCGTCCAGCACCTCCGCGCCGAGGATGTCCGACGGCATCAGGTCCGGCGTGAACTGGACGCGCTTGGCATCGAGTCCGAGGGTGATGCCCAAGGTCTCCACCAGCTTGGTCTTGGCGAGACCGGGAACGCCGATCAACAGCGCGTGGCCGCCGGACAAAATCGTCACCAGCGTATTTTCAATGACGCGGTCCTGACCGAAGATAACGGCGGAGATAGCCTCCTTGGCCGCGCGAATTTGCCCTGCGACCTGTTCGGCCGAGCGGACGATCACATCTTCCAGTTTCTCGACGCTGTTGTCGGTTGCAGAGTCTGCGCCAGCCATCGGTCACTCCTTGCGCGAAATCGCGTCACTTGTCTTGCGCGAAAAGCCGCGCCAATTGCGTCGTCATGCCAGGACCACATGCTAAACTTGTGCGAAGGCCATGTATTCGTTGAATTAAACTATCCCCGACATTATCGGGGGGCTGGCGTATGAACGGCATCACGATGTGGCGAGTGGGCACGAATGTCGGACAACGAATGAGCATCTTTCGTGCCAAACAGGAATGATCAGAGTCAGGGTAAACCATGGCGAAGCAAGGGCAGACGGTGAACCGGTCACTGGAAGGGCTGACGACGGCGGCCCGGGACGCTGCCGCATCGCCGGGCAAGGGCCTTCCGCCGGTGCATTTGTGGAACCCGCCATTTTGCGGCGATCTGGATATGCGAATCGCTACCGACGGCACCTGGTTCTACATGGGGACGCCGATCGGCCGCCCAGCGCTGGTGCGGCTGTTCTCCACGATCCTGAAACGCGAGGAAGGCAAGCACTTTCTCGTGACCCCGGTGGAGAAGGTCGGGATCCGCGTCGACGACGCGCCGTTCCTCGCGGTCGAAATGGTCAGGGATCAGGCTGCCAATGGGCGGTTGTTGCGGTTTCGCACCAATGTCGATGACTGGGTGCCGTGCGATGGCATGCACCGCCTGCGTTTCGAGCAGGCCGAGGACGGTGGACTAAAACCCTATCTGCACGTTCGGGCCGACCTCTGGGCCAAGGTGACCCGGGCGCTGTATTACGATCTTGTTGACATGGGTGAGCAGCGAATGATCGATGGCCGGATGATGTTCGGGATCGAATCCGGCGGCGAGTTCTTCGCGATGGCGGATGCGGAGCAGGTGAGGGACCAGGGTTGAACGAGCCGATGGTGAAGACGGGCGCTGCGGAGGCCGAAGTCGGGACGGCGGAGTTTTTCGACCGCGCGCGGGCGCGGCTGCGGTTCGACATCCCGCCGGGATTGACCGACGCGGCCATCGTTCCGCTGACCGGCGATCAGGGCAACGATTTCATGTTGCAGGCGATCGCCCAGGAAAAGCCGGTGCGGCCGGCCGCCGTGCTGATCGCGGTGGTGGCGCGGGACGAGCCGACGGTGTTGCTGACGCAGCGCTCGGCCCACCTCAACGAACACGCGGGGCAGATCGCATTTCCCGGCGGCAAGATCGATGCCACCGACGCCTCGCCGGTCGACGCCGCGTTGCGCGAGGCGTGGGAAGAGGTCGGGCTTGCGCGCGAATACGTCGAGCCGATCGGTTATCTCGATCTCTACGGCACTGGCTTCGGCTTCCGCATCCTGCCGACGGTGGCGCGGGTGAAGCCCGGCTTCACGTTGCGCGTCAATGCCGGCGAAGTGGACGACGCGTTCGAAGTGCCGTTGTCGTTCCTGATGAATCCGCTCAATCACAAAATGGGCCAGAAGGAATTTCGCGGCATGCAGCGCTCGTTCTACGAGATGCCATACGCGGAGCGTTATATCTGGGGCGCGACAGCCGGAATCCTGCGCGTGCTGTATGAACGGATCTATCTTAGATGATCCGTCCGGCGCTCTCCGAAATCGGAATTTTCCTGATCCCGTTCGCGATCTATGCGCTGTTTCTGATTGCTACCCGTTCCGGTTTTCTGTCCACAACCTCGTGGCCGCTGCATATCGTCGCCAAGCTTGCGCTCGGTTCGCTGCTGCTGGTCCTCGTGAGTTTCATCCTGCTCGCGCATTTTTCCGGCGCTGCGCCGGATTCGACCTATATTCCTGCTCACATGGACAACGGAAAGCTCGTTCACGGAGTGGAGAAATGAGCGCGGCTCCCTCGCTGCGCGGCGCATCATGGCTGACGACGGGCGGTGCCGCACGTATTCTCGCGCTGCTGAACGGCAACGGCGAGGAAGCGCGCGTGGTCGGCGGCGCCGTGCGCAATGCGCTGATGGATCGTCCAGTCGGCGAGATCGATATCGCCACGACGGCGATGCCGGAAGAAGTCATCCGCCGCGCGGCCGCCGCGCGTATCAAGAGCATTCCGACGGGCATCGAGCACGGCACGGTCACGCTTGTGGTTGAGGGAAAGCCGTTCGAGATCACGACGTTGCGCGAGGACATCGAGACCTTCGGCCGCAAGGCGAAGGTTGCGTTCGGCCGCGACTGGGCGCGCGATGCCGAGCGGCGCGATTTCACCATCAATGGGCTCTCCGCCGATATCAACGGTACGGTGCATGACTTTATCGGCGGGCTCGACGACGTCGCGTCGCGTCGCGTGCGCTTCATCGGCGATCCCGACCGGCGCATCGCGGAGGACTATTTGCGCATCCTCCGCTTCTTCCGCATCCATGCGGCTTATGGCACGGGCGAACCCGATCGCGCGGGATATCTCGCCTGCATCCGTGGCCGCGCTGGTATCGCCGCGCTGTCCGCCGAGCGATTGCGCGCGGAGATGCTCAAGCTGCTGGTCGCGGACGGCGCCGTCGATGCCATCGTCGCCATGGCGGATGCCGGGTTGCTGCTGGCGATACTTGGCGGCGTCACCTATCGCGGGCCGCTCGCGGCGATGATCGCCGCCGAACATACGCTCGGGCTCGAGGCCGATGCGATCCGACGGCTGGCGGCACTCGCGGTGTCGGTGCCTGAGGACGCGCGGCGGATCGCGCAGCGGCTGCGGCTCTCCAACGCCGAGGCGAAGCAACTGGACTCGATGGGGCATCGCTGGTGGCGGCTCGGCGGCATGAGCGAGGCCATCGCGCGCCGCCGTCTGTATCGCCTTGGCCCGCCGCGATATCGCGATCGATTGATGCTGGCCTGGGCGAGGTCGAGGCGCGATACCGATCCGGCCGCGTGGCAGGGCTTGGCAACGCTGCCGCAGCGCTGGCAGGCGCCGGCGTTCCCCTTGAAGGCCGCGGATTTCGTTGCGCGCGGCATCGCCGAAGGTCCGGCGCTCGGACATGTCCTGACGATCGCGGAAGACGCCTGGCTTGCCGCGGATTTCCCGCTGGATCCTGCGGCGGTGGCGGCGATTGCCGATCAGACGGTCGCACGCTTCACGCGCGATCACCGGCTGTGAGTGTGCTTTCGGGCTTCGCAGACATTTCGCTGCTGCAATTATTGCTGGTGGCCGCCGTCGCGCTGTTCGCCGCCATTATCGGTGGCATGGCCGGTTACGGCACCGGCGTGCTGATGCCGCTGGTGCTGGTGCCGCTGGTCGGCGCGGAACCGGTGGTGCCGATCATCGCGATTTCGTCGATCTTCACCAATATCGGCCGGGTCAGCGCGTTCCATCGCGATGCCGATCTACGCCGCGCACTGATTGTGAGCGTTGCCGCGGCGATCACCACCATGATCGGCGCCTACGGTTACACGCGGCTGACCGGCGCAGGCGCGGCGCTGGTGATCGGGGCCATGCTGATCGCAAGCATTCCGCTGCGCGCGATGGCGCGGCGGCGGGGCGTCAAGATCGGCGATCGCGGACTCGCCCTCGGTTCGGTCGGGTGGGGCGTGATCGTCGGCGGGACCTCCGGCGCCGGGGTGATCCTGCTCTCGCTCCTGATGGCGGCGGGGCTGGAGGGATCGGCTGTCGTCGCGACCGATGCCCTGATCTCCATTGCGGTCAGCTCCATCAAGATCGGAGTGTTCGGTTTCGCCGGAGTCATCACCGCGCAGGTCCTGGCGCTTGCCGTGCTGATCGGCGGTATTGCTTTTCCAAGCGCGTTTATCGCTCGCATGCTGGTGAGGCGACTGCCGGTGCACATCCACGCGAGGATTCTCGATCTCGCCGTCGTCACCGGCGGCGGCGTGATGATCGTAACCGCCCTGCGGCGCCTGATCTAGAACGGTTCACATTTGGCGGAACGCATCATCGAATACAGCGAACTCCCTCTCCACCCAAACTCGGGTTTACCCGATTTTGTCATTAGAGATTCTGAAGTCGGATGTATCCGACTTCAGCGGAGAGGGATGGGGTGAGGGCGTACGACGGCAATGTCGCCCCCTCACCCGGCGCTTCGCGCCGACCTCTCCCCGGTGGGGAGAGGTAAAGAAATCACCGCCCCGATTCCATCTCATGGTGACAGATTCTAGCGTGAGCCTGGCAGCAGCTCCGTCAGCGAGCGGATGATGCGATCGGGCGTGACGGTCGAGCCCGCGGGTAGGCCGTCGCCATGCACGTCCATCCAGATCGCGTAGATGCCGAGACGCTGCGGCACCTCGACTTCCCATTCCAGATTGTCCCCGATCATCCAGGTGTCGCGGGCGGTGACGCCGAGCGCTTCCATGGCGTGTCGATAGGCGCGCTCCTCCGGTTTGCCAAAGCCGTGCTCGCCCTCGATCTGGATGTGATCGAAGCGATGGGCGAGTTCGAACCGCTCGACCTTGGCGCGTTGCGTGTCGGCGGCGCCATTCGTCACCAGCGCGAGCTTGACGCCACGCGCTTTCAACGCATCGATCGCGTCGTGCGCGCCCGGGAACACGAACATCTCCGCTTCGCGATAGGCCGTGAAGCGATCGGCCACGCGAACCGCGAGATCGTCGTTCAGCATGGAATGTCCTTCGGCGGCGAGCGCGGCAAATCCGCCCTTCACGGTCAGGCGGCGCGCTTCTGCGAGCTTGAGCCGCCAAACCGGCTCGGCAGTCGCCCAGAATTGCCTGGCGTAAGTGAGAACTGATGCCGCCACCCGTTGCGGCGAAAGCGCTCCGAATTCCGCGGTGAATTCCGCTGCGATCGTATGCCACGCGATCTCGGGGCGGCCGTACGCCGACAGGATCGTATCGTCCATGTCGATCAGCATGGCGCGTGGCAACGTCGGCGCTGTCATGGCCACTTCACCTCCGGCGGCATCGACGACAAAATTGAGGCGACATTGCCGCCGGTCTTGAGACCAAAAATGGTGCCGCGGTCGTATAGCAGGTTGAATTCGACGTAGCGTCCGCGCCGCACCAGTTGCTCCTCGCGATCCGCCGCCGTCCACGGCGCGGCAAAATTGCGCCGGACCAGTTCGGGGTAGATGCGCAGGAAGGCGCGCCCGACATCCTGCGTGAAGGCGAGATCGGCGTCCCAGTCGCCCGAGTCGTGCCAGTCGTAGAAGATGCCGCCGATCCCGCGCGCTTCCTGGCGGTGGGGCAGGTAGAAGTATTCATCGCACCATTTCTTGTATTTTTCGTAAGGGGCGATCGCGGCGTGGGCATCGCATGCGGACTGCATCGCGGCATGAAACGCGACCGCGTCGGCATCTTCCTGCGTGCGCCGGCGATCCAGAACCGGCGTCAGATCGGCGCCGCCGCCGAACCACGTCTTTGTCGTCACCACGAAGCGGGTGTTCATGTGAACGGCGGGAATGTGCGGATTGCGCAGGTGCGCGATCAGCGAAATGCCGGATGCCCAGAATTTCGGATCGTCGGCGGCGCCCGGAATCTGCGCGCGAAACTCCGGCGCAAACTCGCCATGCACGGTCGAGCAATGCACGCCAACCTTTTCGAACAGGCGGCCATGCATCATCGACATGACGCCGCCGCCGCCGGGCTTGCCGGTATGGTCGGTGCGGTCCCATGGCGTGCGGACGAAACGCCCCGCGTCGCCGGGATAGAGCGATGCCGGCGCGTCGTCTTCCAACTGTTCAAAAGCCGCGCAGATGTCGTCGCGCAGCGTTTCGAACCATGCACGCGCGCCGGCTTTGCGATTGTCGACGTCCACTGCAGTCATCGGCGTCACCCCTTCGGCCCAAAGTATGTGCAGCTTTCGCCGCAGCTCGGACGATGCACGCTGACGCGGGTGACCTGACCCGCGGACTGAACGCGCTCCCAGATGAAGCGCGTCAGGTTCTCCAGCGTTGGCAATCCAAGGTCGGGGACATTATTGAGCAGCTTGTGATCGAGCTTCTTCTGCACGTCGGCGATGCTGCGTTCGAGCAATCCGAGATCGGTGACCATTCCGCTGGCCGGGTCCGGAATGCCGCGGATGGTGACGTCGGCGCGAAACGAGTGGCCGTGGATTTCCTCGCTCGCTGCACCAAACGTGGTGCCGGTCAGCGCATGCGCGGCCTCGAAGCCGAATGATTTGGTCAACTCCCACATGTGCGAAACGTACTCCTGAGTGATCCGATGCGTTTCAACGTAATAGCCGCGCTCCCTCTCCCCGCTTGCGGGGAGAGGGGTGGGGTGAGGGGCTTTGGAGGCCAATGGCGCGATGCCCCTCACCCGCCATGCTTCGCATGTCGACCTCTCCCCGCAGGCGGGGAGAGGTAACGTCATCGGCGTGCATCGACATCCCTACCTGATCCCGAGCGTCTTGTGCGTTTGCAGGCTGAGCCGCCACTGCGGATGCTGCAAACAATAGTCGATGGCGCGCGCGGTATGTTCAGCCACATCAGGCCCGTCCATCGGTTGCAGCGAGAATCGCTCGAAGGCCAGCTCTGCAAAATCCTCGGGCCGGTTCTCGTCCTGCGGATACACCAGCTTCAGCTCGTGGCCTTTGCGAATGAGCAAATTCGCGGCAGCTTTCGGGCTGACGCAGAGCCAGTCGATGCCGTCGGGTGGCTCGATGGTGCCATTGGTCTCGATGCCGATCTCGAAGCCGCGGTCATGCAGCGCGTCGACGAACGCCCCGTCCACCTGCAACAGCGGCTCGCCGCCGGTGAGCACCACATAGCGGTTTGCGGCTGGTCCGGCCCATTGCGCGGCAACGGTATCGGCCAGTTCATTCGCGGTGGCATAGCGGCCGCCGAGCGTTCCGTCCATGCCGGCGAAATCGGTGTCGCAAAACCGGCAGATGGCGGACGCGCGGTCCTCTTCCCGGCCGCTCCAGAGATTGCACCCGGAAAAACGGCAGAACACCGCCGCGCGGCCGGCATGGGCGCCTTCGCCTTGCAGTGTCAGAAAGATCTCTTTGACCGCGTAACTCACAACATCCTCTCCGGCGCTCTTTCGGGGACGTCCGGCCCTGTCTGCCGCAGCGCTTCGCCGAGCGCCATCGCGGCGGCCATGGCAACGTTGAGCGACCGCAAGCCCGGTTTGACCGGTATCACCAGGCGGGCATCGGCGGCGGCAGCGACCTCGTCGGGAACCCCTGCGCTCTCGCGCCCGAATAGCAGAATATCGGTATCGGCATAGCGATGATCCAGATAGGGCCGTGCGCCTTTGGTCGTAAACAGGATCAGTTGAAGGCCTTTTTCAATGCGCCATTGCTGGAATTTCGGCCACGAATCGTGACGCACGATCGTCACCTGATCGAGGTAGTCCATTCCCGCCCGCCGGAAATGACGGTCCGAGACCGGAAACCCGGCCGGCTCGATGATATGGGCCTCGACATCGAGGCAGGCACACAGGCGGAGAATCGTCCCCGTGTTCTGTGGAATGTCGGGCTGAAAAAGTGCAATCCGCATTCGCGTGTGGCCTTCCGGTCCTCATGATATGGCTGGAAAATTCGTTGTCGTCGGCGGATTTAGCGCATTGCACGAAGGTCAGCCGATAGCGGGCTTGCGCTCGCCCGGCAAGGGTGCCAATAGAACGATTCTGGACTGTCTGTTCCGCCTGATTGGCCGGGACCAGCGGTCTTTCTGCCGCCGCGGGGGTCGCGGGCGCCGGCAGCCTCTCCTGGCCGCACGCAAGATGCATCGCCGGAGCGGTTCCGCCGGTCGCAGACTAAGAAAGGGCTTGGAATCGTGACGACAGCGTCTTCGGCGGGACACAGCCGCCGTGATTTCCTCTTCGTAGCAACCGGCGCAGCCGCCGCCGTCGGCGCAGCCGCCACGGTGTGGCCGCTGGTGTCCCAAATGAATCCGGACGCCACCACAATCGCCGCAGGCGCGCCGATCGAGGTGGATATCAGCCCGATCGCGGAAGGACAGGACATCAAGGTGTTCTGGCGCGGCAAACCGATCTACATCATGAACCGCACCAAGAAGCAGATCGAAGAAGCCCAGAAGGTCAACGTCTCCGATCTGCGTGATCCGCAGCCGGACTCGGCGCGCGTCAAGGAAGGTCACGACAACTGGCTGGTGGTGATCGGCATCTGCACTCATCTCGGCTGCATTCCGATCGCCCATGAAGGCAACTACGACGGCTTCTTCTGTCCCTGCCACGGTTCGCAGTACGATTCCTCGGGCCGTATCCGCCAGGGGCCGGCGCCGCTCAACCTCCCTATCCCGCCTTACGCCTTCGTCTCCGACACCAAGATCAAGATCGGTTAAGGCCGCCAGGCTCTTCACCGAACGCGTCGCTTCATTCCTCAGGATCGCATCATGAGCGGACCATCCGACTTTCAGCCGCAGAATTCCGTTCTCAAGTGGATCGAGCGGCGGTTGCCGATCTTCGGCCTCGTTCATTCCTCGTTCGTGGCCTATCCGACGCCGCGCAACCTGAATTACTGGTGGACGTTCGGCGGCATCCTGTCGTTCATGCTGGCGATTCAAATCGTGACCGGCGTGATCCTGGCGATGCACTACACGCCGGAAGCGACCATGGCTTTCAACTCGGTCGAGGGGATCGTTCGCGACGTCAACTACGGCTGGCTGCTGCGTTACCTTCACTCGAACGGCGCGTCGATGTTCTTCATCGCCGTCTACATCCATATGTTCCGCGGCCTGTATTACGGGTCATACAAGGAGCCGCGTGAAATCCTCTGGATTCTCGGCGTGATCATCTATCTGCTGATGATGGCGACCGGTTTCATGGGCTATGTGCTGCCGTGGGGCCAGATGAGCTTCTGGGGCGCCACCGTCATCACCAACCTGTTCTCAGCCATCCCCTATGTCGGCGAGAGCATCGTGACGCTGCTGTGGGGTGGCTATTCGGTCGGCAACCCGACCCTGAACCGCTTCTTCTCGCTGCACTACCTGCTGCCGTTCGTGATCGCGGGCGTGGTCGTGCTGCACGTCTGGGCGCTTCACGTCGCGGGCCAGAACAATCCGGCCGGCGTCGAGCCCAAGACCGAGAAGGACACCGTGCGGTTCACCCCTTACGCGACAATCAAGGATGCGTTCGGTCTGTCCTGCTTCATGCTGTTCTACGCCTGGTTCGTGTTCTACATCCCGAACTACCTCGGCGACCCCGACAACTATGTCGTCGCCAACCCCGGCGTGACGCCGGCGCATATCGTGCCTGAATGGTATTATCTGCCGTTCTACGCCATCCTGCGCTCGATCCCGAACAAGCTGTTCGGCGTGGTTGCGATGTTCGGCGCCATTCTGGTGCTGGCGTTCCTGCCCTGGCTCGACTCGGCCAAGACCCGCTCGTCGCGCTATCGTCCGCTGGCAAAACAGTTCTTCTGGATCTTCGTCGTGGTCTGTCTCGGCCTGGGTTACCTCGGCGCGCAACCGCCGGAGGGCATCTATGTGATCGCCGGCCGGATTCTGACGGTGTGCTATTTCGCCTACTTCCTGATCGTGCTGCCGCTCCTGAGCCGTATTGAACGGCCCCGGACCGTGCCGAATTCGATCGCCGACGACGTGCTGGCGAAGGGCCGGTACGTGGCCTCGATCGCCGTCGCAGCCGCGGTGGCCGGTCTGTTGATGCTGGGCGGCGGCTCGCAGGCCCAGGCACAGGAACACGACACGCCGAACCCGCCGTCGCTCACATGGTCGTTCGCCGGTCCGTTCGGCAAATTCGATGAAGCGCAGCTCCAGCGCGGCTACAAGGTCTACAAGGAAGTCTGCTCGGCCTGCCACTCGATGAACCTCTTGCACTATCGCAACCTGGCGGACCCCGGCGGTCCGGGCTTCTCGATTGCCCAGGCCACTGCGCTTGCGTCGGAGATCAAGGTGCAGGACGGCCCGAACGATGCCGGCGACATGTTCGAGCGTCCCGGCCGCATCGCGGACAAGTTTCCCGCGCCGTTTCCGAACGAGAATGCGGCGCGTGCGGCAAACGGCGGAGCTGCTCCGCCCGATCTCTCTCTGATGGCCAAGGCGCGCGGCTACGAGCGCGGATTTCCGCAGTTCATTTTCGATGCCTTCGCCCAGTTCCAGGAGAAGGGCCCGAACTATATCCACGCGATCCTGACCGGCTTCGAGGACAAGCCGCCCGCAGGGGTCACGATTCCGGACGGCTCGTACTACAACAAGTACTTCCCCGGCCACGCCATCAAGATGCCGAAGCCGCTGTCGGACGGTCAGGTGACCTTTGACGATGGCTCTCCCGCGACCGTCGATCAGTATGCGACCGACGTCTCCGCGTTCCTGATGTGGGCCGCCGAGCCGAAGCTCGAGGAGCGCAAGCGGATTGGCCTTCAGGTCATGATCTTCCTGATTATCTTTGCCGGGCTTCTGTATTTCACCAAGAAGAAGGTCTGGGCCAACGCGCACTGAGTTGCGGCGAAGTGCGACAAATCAAAAAGGCTCCCTCGCGGGAGCCTTTTTTGTTTGCAGTCAGTGGTTGCAGCGGTGTGCGGGCGTTGTCCCCGTCCTTGCGAGGAGCGCAAGCTCCGAAGCAATCCAGTTCTTCCTGAGAGGGACTGGATTGCTTCGCTCAGCGCAAAATTCGCAAGTGCGAATTTTAGCGCGAGCTCGCAATGACGAAACTGTCCTCAGCGCTTGAACAATCCCATCACCGCCGACTTGGCCAGCGTATTGAAGTGGCGCTGGAAGCCGATCACCGCGGCCGAGGTGTCGGCATTGGCATTGATGTCGCCTCCGACCGCATGCACCGTGAAGAAATAGCGGTGCGGATGATCGCCCTCGGGTGGGCAGGGGCCGCCATAGCCGGGGGTGCCGAAATCGGTACGGGTCTGCAAGGCGCCCTTTGGCAGCTTGCCGCTCTTGGCATTGCCGGCGTCGAGCGCAAGCTCAGTAGCTGACGCCGGAATATTGATGACGACCCAGTGCCAGAAACCGCTGCCGGTCGGCGCGTCCGGGTCGTAGCAGGTGACGGCAAAACTCTTGGTGCCCTCTGGCGCGCCGCTCCAGCGCAGATGCGGCGACTGGTTGCCGCCCGCGCAGCCGAAACCGAAATCCGCCGACAGGATGTGATCCTTGCCGAGGTAGTCGCCGTCCTTGAAGCTGTCGCTCACAACCTTGAACGCCATGGTGTTCTCCCGGGGTTAGGTCGCGGACTCTAGCGCGGATCGCGCGGCAGGCAAATGCGCTCATTCGATTGACCTCGTTCCGGCCCTTGCGTATTCGGGAAGCAATGACCGCCAATGTCACCATCTCCAATCTGCGCGATCGTCCCGAATTCATCGAATGTGTCGCGGACCGGATATGGCGCGCCTGGTGGGAGCCGCATGGCGTCCCTCTCGCCTATATCGCGGCGCGGGTGGCTGAAACCGTCGCCGCAGAGAGGATGCCGCGTGCGTTCGTCGCGCATGACGGCGTCCTGTTCGCGGGCACCGCCTCGGTGATCGCCTCCGATCTCGACGAACGGCCGCAATACACGCCATGGGTTGCGGCGGTATGGATCGAACCGCAGTTCCGTTCGCAGCGGATTGGACGAAGGCTGATCGCGCACGCCGCCGATCACGCCTTCAGCATCGGCATGCCGCGCGTGTTCTTGACGGCACGTCCGGCGCGGCGCTCGCTGTACGAAAGCCTTGGCTGGGACGTGGTGGAGGAGGGCGTCAGCCATCTCCAACTCACGATCTTCAAGCGGGATGCGGGAGGCTCTTCACCTCTCCCCACCGGGTAAAGGTCAACGGGCGAACCGTAGCGGAGACGGTCGGGTGAGTGTGCGCTTCAATATCGACTCCGTACCCCCTCATCCCACCCCTCTCCCCATGGGAGAGGGAGCGCTCTTCGTTGCTCGGCGAACGGCCATCAAACAGTCAACCGTTCTAGGAACCACTCCGCCCGCTGACGCCGTCCCACCACGGACATGCCCCGTTGAGTCGCGTGAAATTGCCGTCCATCACATTGACCGGCGCGCGGCGGCCGTCGGCCGCCGCCCGCATCCGCATCTCGCGCGCGATCTCGCGGGCTTCCGGCGACAGCCAGACCCGCTCATGGCCCCAAAGACTCGGACCGTCGGTCAATTCGACCGGCTTCCACGTCGCGGGATCGATGTCGCGTCCGCCCCAGCCGCATTCGACCATGAACGACGACGGTGTTTTGGCGTAGAACGAGGTCATGAGGTCGTTGGTGTGACGCCCGAGCGTGACGTTGACGCGGCTCTCGCCGGCCTGTGCCACGTCATAGGACTGGCCGACATCGTCGAGCGAGAACAACTCCACCATCAGGTGGTGCATGCCGTTCGTGCCGGTCTCGATCAGCGCCAGGCTGTGATGCCGCGCGTTGATATGAAAGAAATAGGCGCGGAACGGCTTGTCCATGTAATCGCTCAACCCGAAGCCGAGCACATCGACATAGAACGACATGACCGTGTCGATGCGCTCCACGGTGAGCACCGCGTGTCCCAGACCGAGCGGTCCGGTGCGGAATCCGGAAATCGATCGTCCCGGCTTGAACGGCGTGTCGTCGATCTCGGCGCCGTAAAACGCCTCCAGCCGGTTGCCGGCGGGATCACGGAACGAGATTAATCCGGCGACGCGGCGCGCATCGGCAAGCGGCCGGGGTTCCGCCGTGACCGCGATGCCGGCGTTCTCGAGTTTCGCCGCAAGCCGGTCCAGCGTGGCGGCATCCGCCACTTCCCAGCCGAAAAAGCGCTCACCCTCGGGCAGCGAGCGATCCACGACGAGGCGCTGCTTGCGGTCGTCCATGCGGAACGCGAGCAGCGAGTTGCCGCGCTCCACGGCCTGCAGCCCGACCAGACCGGTGCCGAACTGCCGCCAGTCGTCGAGCGCGCTTGAGCCGAATCCGACGTATCCCAAAGCTTGCAGCATCGGCCGCCTCCGTGAACATTGGCCCCCGCCCAAGTTTGCGCCAAACTCGCGGGCAGAACCAGAGGCTCCAATGTCACGAGCAAGATGCAAAACCGCATGGTGATCCGCGGAGCCCGCGATACGGATGCAATCCGAGCCTGCTCGGTCATGCGCCGCTCGATCGCCGAATTGTGCGGCAGTGATCATCATAACAATCCGGCGATTCTGGCCCGATGGCTTGCCAACAAGACGCCGGAGAATTTCACCGCCTGGATCGCGGAGAAAGACAACCGGATGTTCGTCGCGGTCGAAAACGACGCCGTGCTGGCGGTCGGCGCGGTCAGGACCAACGGCGAGGTCACGTTGAACTACGTTTCGCCGGATGCGCGTTTCCGGGGTGTCAGCCGCGCCATGCTGGCGCGGCTCGAGGCGACCGCGCAAGCGTTCGGCAACGATGAAAGCCGCCTCGTCAGCACCGAGACGGCGCGGCGGTTCTACCTTTCCGCCGGATACCGGCAGGTGGGAGCACCTGAAGGAAAATTCGGCACCACATCGTCCTATCCGATGGTGAAGCGATTTGCCGCTGGAGACGAACGCCCTTGACATCGCCCCGTCAGGATGATGATTTCCCGGCCATGAACACCGTTGTCAGCTCATCCCGTCTGTGGTGGCCCACCTTCTAAAGGTGGCCGGTGCGATTTGCTTCAATTTTGATCGTCAGTGGCCGTCATGCAGATCGACGGCCTTTTCGTTTGTCCTGTGTGGCGCTCCCTTCGCAAGTTTCGTAAGAGGATCACATGAACAGGACCGTCTTTTCCCTTCCCGCGCATAGCGATTACGCGACCGCCAGCGGGCTCGCCGTGGCCAGGTCGATCGAGCATTTCACCGGCGGTACCCGGCTGGACGATTTGATCGATCTGCTCGACCGGCGGCGCGGCGTGGTGCTGTCGTCGGGCACCACGGTGCCGGGGCGCTATGAGAGTTTTGACTTCGGCTTTGCCGATCCGCCGCTGCGGCTGGAAACCGTCGGACTGAATTTTTCCATCGCAGCGCTCAATCCGCGCGGCGAGGTGCTGATCGCCTTCCTCGGCGACGTCCTGAATGAGCCTTGCGCCGCGATCACCGAGCGCAGCGCGCAGCGTCTCGCCGGTCACATCGTGCGCGGCGAGGCCCCGGTGGAAGAAGATCAGCGCACCCGGCGCGCCAGCGCGATGTCGCTGGTGCGGGCGCTGGTGGCGGCGTTTGCGTCGCCGGCCGATCCGATGCTCGGCCTGTTCGGCGCCTTCGCTTACGACCTCGTGTTCCAGATGGAGGACCTCAAGCAGAAGCGCGCCCGCGAGGCCGATCAGCGCGACGTCGTGCTCTACGTGCCCGATCGCCTGCTGGCCTACGATCGCGCCACCGGTCGCGGCGTCGTCCTGAGCTATGATTTTGCGTGGAAGGGCCGCTCGACCAAGGGTCTTCCGAACGACACGCCGGAGAGCGTCTACGCAAAAATGCCGCGGCAGGGATTTTCGGATCATGCGCCCGGCGAATATCAGGCCACGGTGGAGACTGCGCGCGCGTCGTTCGCGCGCGGCGACCTGTTCGAGGCGGTGCCGGGGCAACTGTTCGCCGAACCCTGCGAGCGCTCGCCGGCGGAAGTGTTTCAGCGGCTGTGCCGGATCAATCCGTCGCCCTATGGCGGACTGGTGAATCTCGGTGATGGCGAGTTTCTGGTTTCGGCTTCGCCGGAAATGTTCGTGCGCAGCGACGGGCGGCGGATCGAGACCTGTCCCATCTCCGGCACCATCGCGCGCGGCGCCGACGCGATCGGCGATGCCGAGCAGATCCGCGAGCTCTTGAATTCCGAGAAGGACGAGTTCGAGCTGAACATGTGCACCGACGTCGATCGCAACGACAAGGCGCGCATCTGTATGCCCGGCACCATCAAGGTGCTGGCGCGGCGGCAGATCGAAACCTACTCAAAACTGTTTCACACCGTCGATCACGTCGAAGGCATCTTGCGGCCCGGCTTCGACTCGCTCGATGCGTTTCTGACCCACGCCTGGGCCGTGACCGTGACCGGTGCGCCAAAACTGTGGGCGATGCAGTTCGTCGAGGATCACGAGCGCTCGTCGCGGCGCTGGTACGCCGGCGCTTTCGGTGTTGTAGGCTTCGACGGCGGTATCAACACGGGCCTCACCATCCGCACCATCCGCATGAAGGATGGCCTCGCGGAAGTGCGTGTCGGCGCCACCTGCCTGTTCGACAGCAAGCCCGAGCTTGAGGACAAGGAATGCCAGACCAAGGCGGCTGCGCTGTTCCAGGCGCTGCGCGGCGATGCCCCAAAACCGCTGTCAGCGTTCGCGCCGGACGCCACCGGCTCCGGCAAACGCGTGCTGTTGATCGATCACGACGACAGTTTTGTGCACATGCTCGCGGATTATTTCCGGCAGGTCGGCGCCAGCGTCACCGTGGTGCGCCACGTCCATGCGCAGCATATGCTCAACAAGCAGAATTACGACCTGCTGGTGCTGTCGCCCGGTCCCGGACGGCCCGAGGATTTTGGGATGGCCAAAACCATCGCGACCGCGCTCGACAAGAAACTGCCGGTGTTCGGCGTCTGCCTCGGCGTACAGGGGATCGGCGAATATTTCGGTGGTCAACTCGGCCAGCTTGCGCAGCCCGCGCATGGACGGCCGTCGCGTGTGCAGAATCGCGGCGGACGGCTGATGCAGAACCTGCCCAATGAGATCGTGATCGGCCGCTATCATTCGCTGTATGTCGAGCGCGACGGCATGCCTGACGTGTTGCAGGTGACGGCCGTGACCGACGATGGCGTGGCGATGGCGATCGAACACAAGACGCTGCCGGTCGGCGGCGTGCAGTTTCATCCGGAGTCGCTGATGTCGCTCGGCGGCGAGGTCGGCTTGCGGATTGTGGAAAATGCGTTTCGGCTTGCTGCTTCTCCCTCCCCCCTTGTGGGGGAGGGTTAGGGAGGGGGGTGAACAGCAGACAAAGCGCTTGGGGTACCCCCACCCCCGACCCCTCCCCGCAAGGGGGCGGGGCGCAGTTTGCGCCTGCCGCC
>JAFEFK010000913.1 GCA_018240625.1 Pseudomonadota bacterium | reverse complement strand
CAAGCCCTGCCACTGGAAGCCGTCGCGGCCGACGCCGATGCCGTAGCGTATCGCGCGGCCGTTGCCCTGAATGAGATAAAGATGCCGTTCGGAGGTCTGGATGATGATGGTGCCCGGTGGCTCGGTGGTGCGGTAAAGCACGACCTGCTTCCTGTATTCAGGATCGAGTTCGACGCTGTCATCGGCAATCAGGCCGGGCTGATCGCCGACATCGGGCTGTCGCTGCTGTGCGAAGCCGTGCGTTGCCGAAAGCATCAGGCTGGCTACGGCAACAGCCGCCAGGATCAGGTGCCGAAATGCGATCATCGGAATTCTCCTCGCTGCCCGCGATATCTGGCGACGGTCGTCCAGCGCCAAATCATGTGCACCATAAAATCTCACCGGCAGCGTGATGGCAAGCGACTGCGACGCCGGCCTGGACGTCTAAAGTTTTCAGGAAATACCGCCCAAGACGTATATTTTAGCTCACTTCGGAGCGATCCAGAGCCGCAATCCGAAGGAGACCAGTGCTACGGTGCCGACGCCGCCGAGCCACAGCAGGGCGAACCAGAGAAGCCGCTGCGTCAGCGGTCGCGGTGGGTCCTTCCGGTCGGTCACGTGTGATAACCGCCGTGTGGATCGACCTTGCCGCGAAAGACGTAATAGGCCCACGCGGTATAGGCCAGGATGATGGGCACCAGCACCGCGACCCCGAACAGCATGAAGAGCTGGCTGTCGCGCGGCGCTGCGGCCTGCCAGATCGTGATGCTGCGAGGAACGATGTAAGGCCACATGCTGATGCCCAGCCCGGCATAGGACAACGCGAACAGCGCCAGTGACAGAAAGAACGGCCGATAGTCCTGTCTGGCCTTGAGACTCCGCAGCAAGAGCACCGTGACGGCAGCGACAGCGATCGGAATCGGCGACGTCAGGATGATGTTGGGCCATGCGAACCAGCGTGACGCGTACTGGATGCTGAGGAATGGGGTCGCCAGGCTGACTGCGCCGATGGCGGCGAGCATCGCGAACAGCAGCCACGAGCTCAGATGATAGGCGCGTTCGCGAAGATCCCCTTCGGTCTTCATCACAAGCCAGGTGGCGCCGAGCAGGCAATAGCCGGCGACCAGCGCGACCCCGGTCAGCAGGCTGAACGGTGTCAGCCAGTCCCACCACCCGCCGGCATAGTGGCGTCCGTCGACATGCACGCCTTGCAGGATCGCTCCGAGCGCAATGCCCTGCGCCAACGTCGCCAGCAGCGATCCGCCGGCGAACGCCGCGTCCCAGCGGTTGCGTTCGCGCAGCGTCCGCCAGCGAAACTCGAACGCGACGCCGCGAAAGACCAGCCCGATCAGCATCGCGATCATCGGCGTATAGACGGCAGGCATCACCACGGCGTAAGCGAGCGGAAACGCTGCCATCAACCCGCCGCCGCCCAGCACCAGCCATGTTTCGTTGCCGTCCCAGACCGGCGCGACGCTGTTCATGATGATGTCGCGATCGGCCTTGTTCTGAAACAGTGGAAACAGCATGCCGAGGCCGAGGTCGAAGCCGTCCATCACCACATAAACGAATACCGCGAAAGCGATGATGAAGGCCCAGATCACAGGAAGGTCGATCATCACGGTCTCCCTCAGCTCTTGCCTGCGACCGCGGGTGCGGGCGTGATTCCGGCGGCACGAACCGGCTCGTCGCTGCGAGGTCCTTGCTCGCCGGGATGCGGCGGCGCGGCCATCAGCCGCAGCAGGTACGTGATGCCCGCGGCGTAGACGATGAAATACACGATCACGAACGCGATCAGCGATGAGGCGACCGCGGGCGCCGCCAGCGGGGAGGCGGAATCGATGGTCCGCAGCAGGCCGTAGACTGTATAAGGCTGCCGCCCGGTTTCAGTGGTGACCCAGCCCGCGAGCACCGCGATGAAGCCGGCGGGCCCCATCGCGATCGCGAAGACGTGCAGCAGACGCGAATCGTAGAGATTTCCGCGCCAGCGCATCCACAGGCTGAGCAGTCCCAGCCCCATCATCAGGAAGCCCAGTCCGACCATGATGCGGAACGACCAGAATGTGATCGGGACCGGCGGCCAGTTTTCACGCGGGACCGTATCGAGTCCCGCCATCGGCGCGTCCGGCGAATGCTTGAGGATCAGCGATCCGGCTTTCGGGATTTCGATCGCGTAGTTGACCTTGCCTTCGCGCTCGCTCGGAATGCCGAACAAGATCAGCGGCGCGCCATGAGGATGGCTTTCGAAATGGCCTTCCATCGCCATGATCTTCACCGGCTGGTGTTCCAGCGTGTTGAGGCCATGCTGATCGCCGGCGACAATCTGGATCGGGGCCACGATCGCGGCCATCCACATCGCCATCGAGAACATCACGCGCGCGCCCGCGAGGTGCGAATCGCGCAGCAGATGGAATGCGCCGACGGCGCCGACCACCAGCGAGGTGGTGAGATACGCCGCCAGCACCATGTGCACGAGGCGATAGGGAAACGACGGATTGAAGATGACTTTCAGCCAGCTCGCGGCGACGAATTGTCCCTCGGCGTTGACGGCATATCCGGCCGGCGTCTGCATCCACGAATTCGCCGACAGAATCCAGAACGCTGAAATCAGCGTGCCCACGGCGACCATCAGCGTGGCGATAAAGTGCAGCTTGGGCCCGACCCGCTTGAGCCCGAACAGCATGACGCCGAGAAATCCGGCCTCGAGGAAGAACGCGGTCAGCACCTCATAGGCCATCAGCGGGCCGATCACAGGGCCGGTCTTGTCGGAAAAGGCCGCCCAGTTGGTGCCGAACTGGTAGGACATCACGATGCCGGACACCACGCCCATGCCGAACGCGATGGAGAAGATCTTCAGCCAGTAGTTGAAGAGATTGATGAAAACGTCGCGGCCGGTCCAGAGCCAGAGCGCTTCAAGGACCGCAAGATAGCTCGCCAGCCCGATCGAGAAGGCCGGAAACACGATGTGAAACGACATCGTGAACGCGAACTGCGCGCGGGCCAAAACGACCGCATCCCAACCTTCGAACATCGGCATCATCCATCATGGCGGATTTGATCGCGACGTTATCACGGCCGTCGTGGAATCGTTACTCCTCGAAAGTATGCGGTCGTCTGCGTGTCGCGCACGTTTTGTTCTGATTGCGGGCATATTGTGCATGCTGGAATGCAAACCGGCCCGGAGGGGGGCATCCCGTCCGGGCCGCTGGAGGTTTGACTTGAGGTCTGAGCCATTTCCGTTCCGATGGATTCGGAACGGGGCTCCAGATTCTTGCTTTGATGCGTTTACGCGAACCGGTATCCACTTCGCTCGAAAACGCTCCAAACTGAAAAACGTTGTGTGCGGTCAGGCCGCCAGTGTTTCAACGCCTGCGCCCTTCAGAAGTTCCGCGAGTTGCTTGCGGGCATAGAACATCCGTGTCTTCACGGTGCTCTGGGGAATCCCGATGATCTCGCCGGCCTCCTCGACCGTCTTTTCGTGATAGTAGACGAGGTGAATGATCTCGCGATGCGCGGGCGACAGCTTGGCGATGCAGGCGCGCAGAATGGCATTGACGTTGCTGCGATCGAGCGATGCCTCGGGGGTCTCGGCATCGTCCGCGATCTCGCGGACATTCTCCTGATCGATGTCTTCGTGGCGGCGCTGGCGCAGCGCGGTCAATGCCTTGAAACGGGCAATCGAGAGCAGCCAGGTCGATACCTGAGAACGGCCTTCGAACTGCCCGGCGGTGCGCCAGACGTCGAGAAATACCTGACTGACGATATCTTCCGCCGCCGTCGCATCGCGCAGGCTGCGCAGCACAAAACGATAGACCCGCACGTTATGGCGTGAATAAAGCGTATGCATTGCCGTGCGGTCGCCGTCGGCAATCCGTCCAAGCAGCATCTCATCCGAGGTCGCCTGGGCGGCGATAATGCCTTGGCGGGCGGCTGCGTTGATCGCAATGACGTTTTGCATGACTGGCTCCCGTTTTTCGTTGGCAGATTGTTAGCCAGCGATGGTTTCAGGACGTCTGCGCGAAAAGCGGAAAATGGTTTCGTGGGAGAGGAGAATTGTTTCGTGGGCCCAGCCGCGACGAAACATTCGAGGATAAAAACCAAATTATTTCAATATGTTGGGTTTCTGTGCAATTCGGCCCGGTTTGCATCGCTCCAAAGCGGCCGCCGGAACATGTGTCTGCGAACGGTGTCCAACAACGGTATCTAGCAGTGTCCCGTGGCTGCGGCGGGCTCAGGCCTTGTCACCGGCGGGCGAGAACAGATAGCCACCGCCCCGGATGGTCCTGATGACCGCGGGTTTGGTCGGGTCCGGCTCGATCTTGCGCCGGATTCGCATGATCCGCAGGTCGACCGCGCGATCGAATGCTTCGCTGTCCCGCGCATTGGCCAATTCCAGCAGCCGCTCACGCGACAGCACTCGCTTCGGGTTGGCGGCGAAGACTTTCAGCAGACTGAACTCCGACGCCGTGAGCGGATGTTCGTTGCCTTCGTCGTCGCGCAACGCCTGAGCCTCGAGATCGAGCCACTTGGTGCCGAAGCGGACGAGTTGCTGACTCGCAGCTTTGGCGGCGGTTTCCACAGGCGCCGCCGGCGCGCTTCGCCGCAGCACCGAGCGGATACGTGCCATCAGTTCGCGCAGTTCGCAGGGCTTCGCGACATAGTCATCGGCGCCGAGCTCCAGGCCGACGACGCGATCGATCGGGCTTGCAGTCGCCGTCAACATGATGACGGGCACGTTGATGCGGCTCTTGAGGTCGCGAATGATCGAAAGTCCGTCCTCCTCCGGCATATTCAAGTCGAGCACGACGAGATCGGGCGTGCCGCCGCCGATGGCCTCGCGCAAACTCTTGCCCCCGTCGCAGAGCGTGATGTTAAAGCCGTGCATCTTGAGATAATCGCCGACCATTTCGCGGGCGGGCGCTTCGTCATCGACAATGATGATGTGCGGGCTCTGGCTCATGTCAGACCGTCGCGGGCAGGATGATGGTGAAGGTCGATCCATGCCCGGGACCACGGCTGTCGGCATTGATCTGACCGTCATGCATATCGACGATCCGCTTGACGATCGACAATCCCAGCCCGGTCGAGCTTTCTCCGGCGGTCGGTTTTGCAGACAGGCGCTGGAAGCGGCCGAACAGCCGTCCGAGATCTTCCGGCGACAGACCTGCGCCCTCGTCGGTGACGCGGATAATGGTGTTGTCGGGGTCGTGGTTGACCAGCAGCGTGATCTTGCCGCCGATCGGGCTATACTTGATGGCGTTGCTGATGAGATTGTCGATCGCCTCGCGCATGCGGTCGGAATCGCACATGGTGACGTGCCCGGTCGGGGCCGACACCGCGAGGGTCTGCTGCTTGTTCACCGCGGACGGCTGGTTGGCTTCGGAAACTTCGGCCACCAGGGCCGCGATATCGACAGGCTCGCGCCGGATGGTGATGTCGAAGGCATCGGCCATGGCATCGGAAATCAGGTGATCGACCATCGTGGTCAGGCGCCTGGTGGCGTCGCGAATGTGATCGACCTGGGACGTGATGGTTTCCTTGGGCGACCCGGTGCCGATCAGTTCGGTCAGCATTTCGGTGCGGCCAAGAATCACGCCGAGCGGATTTTTCAGGTCGTGCGCGACGGTGCCTAGAATTTCATTCTTGAATCCGTTGGCGCGCTGCAGCCGCAGCCATTGCGCGGAAAGCCTGCGGTTGGCTTGCATCAGCGCACGCGTGCGCTGCGCGACGCGGTCCTCCAGCTGCGTGTTGGCGTCCTGCAGTTGCTGGTACAGAATCACGTTGTCGAATGCGATCGACAGCCTGCTGCCGAAAATCTCGACCAGCGATCGGTCGGTGTCGGATAGTTCGCGCTCGGCCTGCAGCAGCACCACGACCTCGCGGCCGCTGCCGGTTCGGATATAAAGCACCGAACGATGGTCCGCGAATTCATGTTTGCGCCGTTTGAAGGCCGCTTCCACCATCTGCTTCAGATCGGGATCGAGCGTTTTCTGCCCGGCGCTACCGATGAAGCGGCTGTAGCAGCCGGACCCGGCCAGTACCGAAAAATCATCGCTGACGATGCCGCCGTCGCGCAATACGAGAATTCCGGCACAGTCGACGTTGAGCAGCGATGCGATCTGCGTCAGCACGCCTTCGGCGAGCCGCTGCATCGATTTGAAGTCGTAGAGCGTGGATGCGGCGTCGATGATGATCTCGAGGCCGCGGCGGGTCTGTACCATGCGCTCGAGCTGCTGATAGCTGCGCAGCGCCGCCGTCAGCGAGGTGAACAGCTTGTCGGCGGTCAGCTCGGTCTTCGCCTTGTAGTCGTTGATGTCGTAGTCCACGATGACGCGGCGTTCCGGTGCTTGCCCGGGCTGTCCGGTGCGCAGGATGATGCGGACCGTTTCGTTCCGCAGGTCATTGCGGATGAATTCGACCAGGTCGAGGCCGGCGGCGTCCGTCTCCATGATGACGTCGAGCAGCACCGCCGCGATGTCGGAATGCGCGCGCATCAGCTCGCGGCCTTCGGCGGCGGAATAGGCCGACAGGATTTCAAGCGTCTGGCCGTTGAGGCTGTAGTCGCTCAAGGCGAAACGCGTCCCCTCGTGAACGGCCTGATCGTCGTCGATGACGGCAATCTTCCATTTGCGCGCGGTCGAGGCTTCCGGGCGGTCGGCCCCGGTATCGTCGATCAGGTGGAGGACATCGTCCTGGTCGGCCATTGCGTGGTCTCGCTGTCTGGTTCGCCGCGGCCTGCGCCACCGGCGGCGGCTCGCGGCATGATAATGCGAAAAGTAGTGCCTTGTCCCAGCCTTGACTCGAGCATCATGCGGCCGCCGAGCCGCTGGGTAACGAGATTGTAGACAATATGAAGCCCGAGGCCGGTGCCGCCCTCGTTGCGGCGCGTGGTGAAGAACGGATCGAAGGCCTGCCGCTGGACGTCCGGCGTCATTCCGGCACCATTGTCGGCAAAAATGATCTCGATGTCATCATGGGCGCGTAATTTTGCCGCGATGGAAATCGCGCCGGATTTTCCATCTGGAAACGCGTGATTGGCCGCATTGATAAAGAGATTGGTTAAAATCTGCCCGTACGAGCCGGGATAGCCGTCGATGACGAGGCCTTCCGGCACATCGACCGTGAGGCTGATGGGCGCCCGCTTGAGAACCGGACGCAGGCTGGCGACGATCTGGTGGGTGGCTTCGCTGAGGCTGAACTGGCGGCGCTCGGCATGAGACCGGTCGACCGCGACCTGCTTGAAGGACTGGATCAGTTCGCCCGCGCGGTGCAGGTTTCCCACCAGTTGCCGGGCGGCGTCGCGGCAGGTCCGCACGAATTCTTCAAGCTGCGACCGCTTCAGCGGCGCCGCGGATCGTAATTCGGCGTCGAACATGTCCGCCCGCCGCGCGAAACTCGACGCGACGGTCAGACTGATGCCGATCGGGTTGTTTACCTCATGCGCGACGCCGGCAACCAGAGCGCCGAGGGCTGCAAGCCGTTCGGCGTCGATCAGGTTTTGTTGCGCAGCGTTCAGTTCCAGCAGCGCGCTTTCGGCCTTCTCCTTCGATGCCCGCAATTCGGCTTCGGCGTCTCGCTTGGCAATGGCGTTCTTGCGAAACACCTCCACGGCGCGCGCCATCGCGCCGATCTCATCCCGTGCGTCGGTGCCGGCCACCTTGCGATCGTAGTCGCCGGCCATGATCGCGCGCATCGCGGTCATGATCTGCCGCAACGGCAGGCGGATGCTGAGCGCGATGATCACGCCGGCGACGATGATGATCGCGAGAAAAAAGGCCGCGATCGACAGCATCTTGCGGGAAATATCCGATAGCGTGTGGTCGAACGTCATCTGTGCGCTCTGCTCGCGCTGCCGCATCTTGACCGACAGGCCGTCGATCGCGCTGATGGTTTCGGCCTGACTCGCGTCGATGGCGTTGCGCAGCAGATCGGTGCGCTTGGCGAGCAGTTTGGACAGATTTCCGATGCCGTCGCGCATCGCAGCCGTCCGGGTCTTGAGCCGCAGTAACGCGTCGCGCTGCTGATCATTATCCGCAAGATCGATCATTATCGGGATGGTCCGGTCGATCGCATCGGTATTCTTGCGAACCTCGTCGGCGCTGGTCGATGCCGGCGCCAGATAATAAGCGTTTGCTGCTACCAGCATGGCCGTGAATGCTTCGCGGGATTTCCCAAGCGCTGGCCAGATCTGGGCTTCGCGACGACCGGTGGCGCCGTCGATGACCGAGTACAATTCGGCCATGTCCTTCGCGGGCGCAAGAATCTGGTCTTCGTAAGTCTTGGCAATCGTCGTCTGAAGCGTGCGCAGTTCGCCGAACCCGCTGAGAAAGCGTTCGGTGGCGTGTTCCAGTTCATCGACCGAACCCGACAGCATCGGATCGGTCGAGGCGCGCGTGCTTAGCGTGCCCAGCACGGCCTCGCGCAACAGCACAATTTCCGCGAACAGATCGGGGCTGGGCTGATTGATATAGCGATGGATCAGGTTTTGCAGGCGGCCGGTTTTGCTTTCGAGCACCGCGAGGATCTTGTCGGATTCCCTGACCTGACGGACGTCGTCCCACGCCGATCCCAGAGTCTTGGCACCGCTCCAGATCAGCAGCGCCAGCGCAACGACGACCGCCGAGTTCAGCGCGGCGACCGACAGGATGCGCCAGCGGATCGGAATCGCGCGAACCAGCCCGACGATCCCCGAACGGCCCTTCGCCGCCAGGCCGCCTTGCTGTTCCACAGCCTTGTCGTGTCGGGGTTCCGCCGGGACCAACTGACTTTTACCTTGCGGATTCGTTCGATGTGGATTGCCGCCATCGCGGTTTCGGACGGCCCCGAATTGGCACGAGCAATGGTTTTGACGCCCGCGAGCGCGGCCTGTCGACGCGAGCACGTGCCCCGTCCTTTTCATCTTTTGGCATGAGAGCGTCCGATCGTTGCAGAACATCCGGGCACGCTGCGACGAGCATCACGCTCTTGGCCGCAGTTGTAACCCATCCAACAACGCGCGACATGGTGGCACGACTGAACACCGGTACTCATCCCCTTTGCCCCTTTGGGGAAGTCGATGGGCCGGGGAAAAGGTTCAATGCGACAGGGGCGGGAGGGACCATCCGGCTGGCGGGCTTTCTTTGCGCCGCGCATCGGCGTTTGCGGTGCCGTCACATGGCTTTATCAGCGGTGCATGGCGGCCAGGTAATTCGCGTCACCTCTCCCCGCCGGGGAGGGGTCGGATCGCGGCGGCAGCGCAATTGCGCGCCGGAGCGATCCGGGTGAGGGGGCAATAAGATCGAGGCTGTACCTCTCACCCCAGCCCTCTCCCCCACTGAAGTCGGATATATCCGACTTCAGAATCATAAATGCCAAACTCGGGTAAACCCGAGTTTGGATGGAGAGGGAGCGCCCTTCGTCGTGAGGTGCTGCGCAAACTTGAATTACCGCAGCGAAAAGTGCACCGGCACCGTAAAGCTCAAAGAGGCCTGTTTCATCTCGGGCGGAAACGCGGGGAGTGGCTGGGCGCGCCGAATCATCGCCAGTGTTTCGGCGTCGAGCGCGGGATGACCGGACGATCCGGCAAGACGGCTCGCCAGCACCTGGCCGGATCGGCTCACGGTGAAGCTCAGCATCGCGGTGCCCTGTTCGCCGCTGGCTTTTGCGCCCGCCGGGTATTGCTTGAAGCGCTGAAGATGCGCCGCCAGCTTCTCGCGATAGGCGGGCAATGCCGCGGCGCTTGCGGCCGCGCCGGCGCGCGCGGAAGCCGCGGGCGCTTGCCGTTCGGCTTTCGGCGCGGCCGTCGTACGCGGGGCCGGAGGCCGATCGGAGGGCTTCTTCGTCTCGACGTGTTTCGGTTTGACCGGCGCAGGCTTCGGCGGCTCCGGCTTCGGCTCTACCTTCTGCTCGGGCGGCGCCGCCACCACGGGTTTCTCCTGCGGCGGTGTCGAGGGAATCTGCTCTTGAACAGTTTCCTGCTTTGGAGGCTCGGGTGGCGGCGATGGTGCATCCCCCTGTTGCATTGGCGGCCCGGGAGCGACGTCCATCTGCTGCGGCTCCGGCGCGGCCGACGACGGTGCCGGAGGCAAATCGATAAGGATCGTTGCCATGGGCGAACCCGCAGGCGGCGCGTGCGTGTACCATGCGATGCCGAGCGCGATCAGTCCGGCATGCAGCGCGACAATGATCGCGGCGGATGCGCCCCAGCGCAGGGTGCCGGAATCATCGTTTGGCGCGTGGAGAACCCAGGCATTCATGGTGATTAGCTACGTCCGTCGAGGCCGACCAGAGCGATCTTGAGGTAGCCCGCATCGCGCAGCAGGTTCATGACGTTCATCAGTTCGCCGTAGCTGACCGCCTTGTCGGCGCGCAGGAAGATGCGTTCGTCCTTCTGTCCGTTGGTCGCGGTATCCAGCGCGCCGGTCAGCGCGTCGCGTGCGATAACGTCGTCGCCGATCGCAAGCGTGAGATCCGGTTTCAGCGTGACGAACACCGGCTTGTCGGGCCGCGGCTGCGGTTCGACGGCGCTCGCCGGCAGATCGACGCCGATGTCGACCGTGGCGAGCGGAGCCGCCACCATGAAGATGATCAGCAGCACCAGCATCACGTCGATGAACGGCGTGACATTGATTTCGTGCGCCTCGACCAGATCGTCGACGCCGCCGCGGGAGCGTGATCCCAAACCCGATCCGAGCTTCGCGCCCATGACGGTTTACTCCGCCGCGCGCGGCACGCGCAGCGCGTGACGGCCCTGATCGCGGCTGATCAGCAGCATCACCTGCGCCGAAGCATCGCCGAGCAGTGCGCGATAGGCGGCGATGGCGCGCGCCAGATGGTTATAGATAACGACCGCCGGAATCGCAGCGATCAAGCCCAGCGCCGTTGCCAGCAACGCCTCCGCGATGCCGGGCGCGACCACCGCGAGGTTGGTCGTATGCGCTTCGGAAATCCCGATGAACGCGTTCATGATGCCCCATACCGTGCCGAACAGTCCGACGAAGGGCGCGGTCGCGCCGATGGTGGCCAGCACGCCGGTGCCAATCGCGATCCGCCGCGACATCGCCGCTTCGACGCGCTCGAGCCGGAGCGCGATCCGCTCCTTGAATCCGTCATCGAGGATTCCGTCCGACAGTTCGGCTTCGCGTGCAGCGGACTGAACGAGTTGCGCCACCGCGTCATTGCCCGCGCTGTCGCGCGTCACACGGGCGAGTGTCGTGTCGCTTTCGAGCAGCGCGAGGCGGCGCTTCGCGATGCGCGTTGCGCGCGAGAGCTCGATGGTTTTCGACAGCCACACCGTCCATGTCACCAGCGACGCGAAGGCGAGCCCGATCATCACAGCCTTCACCACGATGTCGGCATGCATGAACATGCCCCACGGCGACAGGTTGCGCGGCAACAGGGCTTCGACTGTCGCGGCGGTAGCCATCCGGGGTACGGCGAGCAGCATCAGCATCGTGACCGCCAGACTCCGGCGGATAAAGATTGTCATGAACGATCGGGCTTTCTGTGGTCGGGGTACCGGACTATTCCAGCCAATTAAGGTCAGTTCGCGATGCTCCGCAATTCAATATTCGATTGAACTCAGCACGCGGCTGGCTTTCGCTGCAGCAGACAATCATCTTGCCGTGATGAACTCCGGCGCCTGAGTCAGCGCCGGAACGCTGGACTCAGATTTGAAGGCAGCGGGCGGCGGGTCTTGCATTTGCGAGACGCGGCGTTGCTGCTGGCTGGGCCTCACCCGCGGTGGATCGGTTGCGCGTGACGCCGATCTGTCAGCGGATGACTTTGCTGCTGCCCTGCGTAATCAAGCGGGAGCTGCGCTGATTGCGTGCATGGATCCACAGCCAGCTGATGGCGACGCTAAGCCGGTTGCGCAGACCGATCAGGAAATAGATATGGGCGATGCCCCAGATCCACCACGCGAGTGTGCCGCGCAGCTTGATGCGGCCGAAATCGATCACGGCCAGCCGCTTGCCGATTTGCGCCAGGCTGCCGGCGTGTGCGTAACGGAACGGCGCGGTCACGGGTTCGCCACGCAGCCGCGCCTTGATGATATCCGCAACGTAACGTCCTTCCTGCTTTGCGGCGGGAGCGATGCCGGGGACCGGATGTCCATCGGGAGCCGCTATCGTGACGGTATCGCCGATGGCGAAAATCTCCGGATGACCGGGCGCGGTGAGGTCGGGATTGACCATCAGCCGGCCGGCGCGGTCGGCCGGCGCGCCCAGCCATTCCGCGGCCGGCGATGCGCGCACGCCCGCGGCCCATATCAGGGTTTTGGCATCCAGTTGGGTGTTGCCATAGACGACGCCGTCAGCGGTGCATGCGGTGACGGGCTGTCCGAGCACCACTTCGACGCCGAGACTTTCCAGCGAGCGCTGCGCATAGGCTGAAAGATCGTCGGCAAACCCCGCGAGCACGCGGGGGCCGGCTTCGATCAAGACGACGCGCGCCTTGTGGGTATCGATGTTGCGGAAATCCGGCGGCAGCGTGTCGCGCGCCAGTTCGGCGATGGTGCCTGCGAGTTCCACGCCTGTCGGGCCTGCCCCGATGATGACGAAGGTCATCAGCGCAGCCCGCCGCTGCGGATCGGTTTCGCGCTCGGCGCGTTCGAAGGCAACCAGGATACGGCGCCGCAACGTCGTGGCATCTTCGAGCGTCTTGAGGCCGGGCGCGAACGGCTCCCATTCGTCGTTGCCGAAATAGGCGTGTCGGGCACCGGTGGCCAGAATGAGTGTGTCATACGGCAATGAACTGCCGTCCTCGAGCAGCACCCGGCGCCCGTCCGCATCGACGCCGGTCACCGTGGCGAACAACGTCGTTATTTCGGAGCGGTCGCGCAGCAGCTGACGGATCGGCCAGGCGATTTCCGACGTTGCGAGCGAGGCGGTCGCGACCTGATAGAGCAGCGGCTGGAACAAATGATGGTTGCGGCGATCGACCAGCGTGATGCTGACGGGCGCGCCGGCGAGGCGATGCACCGCTTCAAGTCCGCCGAAGCCGCCGCCAACGATCACGATGTGGTGGAGATCCGGTGCGGAGCCGGCTGGCAGCGGTTGGGTTTGCTCCATCGGCATGGACGATCACCTCAGCCCTGAATCTAAGAGCTATCTATCGTGAGCGCCAGTTTAGGTATGATTTTTATGACGATGCGGCGCTGCGCATGCCGAAGGCCTGCGCGTCCTTCGCCAGCACCGGTGCGACCGCGCCGATCAGGCGCGTCGCGGCCGCGTCCACCGACAGGTCGGCGGTATCGACCACGGCCGATGCGCGCGCATAGAGCGGTTCGCGGCTGAGCAGAATGGTGCGCAGTTCCGCCATGGCGGAGCGATCGTCGGCCATCGGGCGCAGGTCGCCCTGACGCCGCACGCGCGTCATGTGCTCTTCCGGCTTTGCTTTCAGCCAGATGGTATAGAACGACGACAGGATAAGGTCGAACGTGAGCGGTTCGGAGACGATGCCGCCGCCGGTTGCCAGCACCATCAATTCCTTGCGCGCCAGCAATTGTCCCAGCGCCGCCTGCTCCATGCGGCGAAAGCCTTCCTGGCCGTATAGCGCGATGATCTCGGCAACCGACAATCCGTTCTGCTGCTCGATTTCCTTGTTCAGTTCGACGAAGGCCCAGCCGATCTTGTCCGCGAGCCTTCGGCCGAGCGTCGTCTTGCCGGCGCCACGCAAGCCGATCAGCGCGATCCCCGCGAAAGACGTTCCCCGCTGCGGAGATACTCCATTTGAACTGTGACCACTGAGAATATCCTTGGCGTGAGCGAGTTGGGCCGGCGTCGCCTTGCGCAGAAGGTTGCGTATGACCTGCCAGTCCGGTGCGGGTTCGCCATCCGGAATGAGATCTTCCAGATGCGCACCCATTGCGTTCGACACCCGGCGCAACAGAACGATCGAGACGTTGCCCTTGCCACTTTCGAGCTGTGCGATGTAGCGCTCCGAAATGCCGGAGACCTTTGCCAGCACCTTGCGCGACATGCCGCGCAAGCCACGCATCGTGCGGACACGCTGGCCAAGCTGATCGAGGAAGTCACTTTCAGGATCGGAATGTTCGGTCATGGTGCCGCGTTTGTCGCCGATACCGCAGTTTCTGGAAAGATAATGCCGAAGAGGATTGACAGCAAGCGCCGCTAATGACTTTATATGAATTATAATTCAGAAATGAGAGGGAGGGCGCTGTGATCAACAGGTATTTGGATCGCGTCGTCGATCGGGGCTGCGTATGAGCGATTTGTCGGGATCCTACAACGCCGTGACCTGGCTGCTTGACCGCAACGTTGAGGAGGGCCGAGGCGCGAAACTGGCCTTTACCGACACGCTCTCTGACCTGACCTATGGCGAACTGCAAACGCAGAGCAAGCGGCTCGCCAATCTGTTGCGCCGTCTCGGCGTCCGCCGCGAAGAGCGTGTCGCCATGATCATGCTCGATACGGTCGATTTCCCGACCGTGTTTCTCGGCGCGATGCGCGCAGGCGTCATTCCCGTTCCGCTCAACACGCTGCTGACGCCGGATCAATATGCGTACGTGCTCGCGGACTGCCGCGCCAGGGTGCTGTTCATTTCCGAAGCGCTGCTGCCGGTTGTGAAAGACATCATTGGCCGCATGCCTGCGCTCGAGCATGTCGTGGTGTCCGGCGCCGATGCAAACGGGCACAAGAAACTGTCCGACGAAATCGCAACGGAGAGCGATACCTTCACGACGGCCGCGACCCATGCCGACGAACCGGCGTTCTGGCTCTATTCGTCGGGGTCGACCGGCATGCCGAAGGGCGTGCGCCATCTGCATTCCAATCTCGCGGCGACCGCGCAAACCTACGCGAGCCAGGTGCTCGGCATTCGCGAGGACGACGTCGGCTTGTCGGCGGCAAAGTTGTTCTTCGCTTATGGGCTCGGCAACGCGCTGACGTTTCCGATGTCGGTCGGGGCGACCACGGTATTGAACGCCGAACGGCCGACGCCGGCGCGGATGTTCGAACTGATGAACAAGTACAATCCCAGCATCTTCTTCGGCGTGCCGACGCTGTTCGCGGCGATGCTGAATGACGCGACGCTGAAATCCGAGCGCGGCGGCAAGAAACTGCGCATCTGCACCTCGGCCGGCGAGGCGCTGCCGGAGTCGGTCGGCAATGCATGGAAGTCGCGGTTCGGCGCCGACATCCTCGATGGCGTCGGTTCGACCGAGCTGCTGCACATCTTTCTGTCGAACGCGCCGGGTGACATCAAATACGGCTCGTCGGGGCGGCCGGTGCCCGGCTATCGCGTGCGCCTCGTCAACGAGGCGGGCGTCGACGTCGCCGATGACGAGGTCGGCGAGTTGCTGGTCGATGCGCCGTCGGCGGGCGAAGGCTACTGGAATCAGCGCGTCAAGAGTCGGCAGACATTTGAGGGCCACTGGACCCGCACCGGCGACAAGTACATCCGCGATGCGGAGGGGCGTTACACCTTCTGCGGCCGTGCCGACGACATGTTCAAGGTATCCGGCATCTGGGTCTCGCCGTTCGAAGTCGAGAGCGCGCTGATTACGCATCCCGCGGTGGCGGAGGCGGCCGTTGTCCCCGAAGCCGATCCCGAAGGTCTGTTGAAACCGAAGGCCTTTGTGGTGCTGAAACCCGGCGCGACAACCGACGGGTTGCACGAGGCATTGAAGGATCACGTGAAGCAGAAAATCGGTCCGTGGAAATACCCGCGCTGGATCGACGTGGTGGACGCCCTGCCGAAGACGGCGACGGGAAAGATCCAGCGCTTCAAGCTGCGGGGTTAACAGGTGAGCCGATGAGATAGCCGTTACGGCAGCAGAGCTCCCTCTCCCGCTTGCGGGGGAGGGTTGGGGTGAGGGCTGTATAATATATGGTGTGTGTCTTGGAGCATCGACTGTGATGGACGATCGCAAGCCGAATTGGACGGTGAGACCAAAACTCCGCAGCAACGCGCGTGCTCTTCGTAAGGGATCGACCGATGCTGAGCGGATGCTTTGGGCTAGCCTGCGAGATCATCGGTTGAACGGATTTGCTTTTCGACGACAGGCTCCGATCGCTAACTACATTGCCGACTTTGTTTGTCACGCGGCGAAGCTCGTCGTTGAACTCGACGGCGGCCAACATTTCTCTGATGCCGCCGAGCGTGCTGATGCGGCCCGAAGTGCAGTTATCGAATCCCGAGGTTTTCGTGTGCTGCGTTTGAGCAATCATGACGTCATGCACAACCGGGCAGGTGTCTTGGAGACCATCGCATCGGCTCTAGTCACGAATTCCCCCACCCCAACCCTCCCCCGCAAGCGGGAGAGGGAGCTGGCTGCCGATGCGGAGACGCTATCTCACAATGCATAAGCAAGCCCTCTCCCCCACCGGCTTCCTCTCCATCGGCGGCGCCGAGCTTGAAACCCGCATGATCGGTCCCGCGCCCGATGCCGCGCCAACCATCGTGATGCTGCACGAAGGCCTCGGCTCCGTCGGGTTGTGGGGCGACTTTCCGGAGAAGCTGCAGGCCGCGACCGGCATGGGCGTGTTCGCCTATTCGCGTAGCGGTTATGGCGCCTCGAGCCCTGCAAAGCTGCCGCGGCAGGTGGATTACATGCACCGCGAAGCGCTCGACGTGCTGCCGAGAATTCTCGAGGCCATCGGTTTCCGGCGCGGGCTTCTGCTCGGCCATTCCGACGGCGCGTCGATCGCGGCGATCTATGCCGGCGGCATTCAGGATCACCGCGTGCGCGGGCTCACACTGATCGCGCCGCATTTCATCACCGAACCCATGGGGCTCGCGGCCATCGCCGCGACCAGAGCGGCTTACGACCAGGGCGATCTGAAAGGGAAGCTCGCGCGTTGGCACACAGACGTCGACAACGCCTTCTACGGCTGGAACAGCGCGTGGCTCGATCCCGCCTTCCGCGACTGGGACATTTCGGAATATCTCGCCTATGTGCGCGTGCCCGTGGCCATCGTGCAGGGCGCCAATGACCAATATGGGACCATTCGCCAGATCGAGATTGCCAGGGAAGAGTGCTATTGTCCGGTGGATATTTCATTGATTGCCGGTGCCGGCCATTCGCCGCATCGCGAGGCCGCGGAGGCGACCGTTGCGACGATTGCAGATTTTGCGGACCGGATTTTTCGCATGCACGAAGGTGCGCCGCATCGCGCGGCATAGGTGGCATGCCGCCGCGGGGCGCGCGTAATGGCGTCCTCATTCACCGGCGCGCATCTGGCGCTGCCACGCTGGGCCCATGTGCCCGGCGAAACCGCAGAGGCCGACCACGAAACCCTGGCGATGGCGCTCGCGCTGGTGCCCGCGCGGTTTGAGGGCTTTGTGCCGGCGCGTCATCCGGCGCTGCGTTATGGCCTTGGACTGAACGACGCAGAATTTTTCTGGGAGTCCCATGAAATTCTGGAAGCGGTCTGGGCGGCGGCACCGCAGGGCGGCCGGGAGCGCATTCTGCTGCGTGCCTGCATCCAGATCGCCAACGCCAACCTGAAACTTCGGATGAAGAAATCCCATGCGGCGTCACGGTTGTTCGGTGAAGCGCTCACGGAACTCGACGAACTCAGCGTGCGCAAGGCGACCGCAGGGGGCGCCGGATTTGCGGATGGCTTCCCAAGTGCTGCGCTCGCGGCCGGACTCAGGCTTCGCTTGTCCCAGGGGACACTCACCGAGGCCGACTGGCTCGATATCTCGGCCGCGACGCGATCATGAAACAAAATGCAGATTTTTGCGGTTATGGACTGGACATGTGTAAAAACATGCATTATTATGCATATTAACAGATCAAGACAACCATCAGGGTAGGCCATGGCTAGCGAAGAGCGTGTGCTCGCGAACGGTGCCAAGTTCATCGATTTCCAGACCAACCCGTCGCGCTACAAGCACTGGAAGCTCGATGTGGCCGGCGATGTCGCCACGCTGACCATGGATGTCGACGAGAACGGCGGGCTGTTCGAGGGCTACCAGCTCAAGCTCAATTCCTACGATCTCGGCGTGGACATCGAGCTTGCCGACGCCGTCCAGCGCCTCCGCTTCGAGCATCCCGAGGTCAAGGTGGTGGTGATGCGCTCGGGCAAGAACCGCGTGTTCTGCGCCGGCGCCAACATCCGCATGCTGGCCGGCTCGACCCATGCCCACAAGGTCAACTTCTGCAAGTTCACCAACGAGACCCGCAACGGGTTGGAGGACTCCAGCGAGAATTCCGGGCAGAAATTCATCAGCGTCGTGAACGGCACCGCCGCCGGCGGCGGCTATGAACTGGCGCTCGCCACCGATCACATCATCATGGCCGATGACGGCTCCGCCGCCGTGTCGCTGCCGGAAGTGCCGCTGCTCGCGGTGCTGCCCGGCACCGGCGGACTGACGCGGGTCGTCGACAAGCGCAAGGTGCGCCGCGACCACGCCGACTATTTCTGCACCATCGAGGAGGGCATCAAGGGCAAGCGCGCGGTGCAGTGGCGGCTGGTCGACGAGATCGTGCCGAACAGCAAGCTGGACGCGAAAGTTGCCGATTGCGCGAAGAAATTTGCAGCACACTCGACGCGCCATGGGAATGGCAAGGGCGTTGCGCTTGCACCGCTCAACCGCACCGTCGGCGACAGCGGCATCCGCTATGATTTCGTGACGGTCGATATCGACCGCGCCGCGCGCATCGCGACCATCACGATAACAGCGCCCGATGCCGCGCCGCCGGCCGATGTCGATGCCGCGATCGCACAAGGCGCCGGGTTCTGGCCGTTGCAGGTCGCACGCGAACTCGACGATGCGATTCTGCATCTACGCATCAATGAACTCGAAACCGCGATGCTGGTGTTCAAGTCGCACGGCGAAAGCGCGAACGTACTGGCGTACGACGCGTTTCTCGACGCCAACAAGGCGCACTGGCTGGTCAACGAGATCAGGCACTACTGGAAGCGCGTGCTGAAGCGCGTCGATGTCACCTCGCGGACGCTGGTGACACTGGTGGAGCCCGGCTCGTGCTTCGCCGGCACGCTGGCCGAACTCGTGTTCGCAGCGGATCGCTCCTACATGCTGGTCGGCCAAAAGCAGGGCGACAACCGTCCGCCGCCGGCGATCACGCTGAGCGCCATGAATTTCGGTCCCTATCCCATGAGTCATGGACTGACCCGGCTCGAGTCGCGCTTTCAGGCTGATCCGTCCGATGTGGACACAGCCAAGGCGAAAATCGGCGAAGCGCTCGATGCCGAAGCGGCGGAAGAGCTTGGCCTTGTCACCTTCGCGCTCGACGACATCGACTGGGATGACGAGGTACGGGTGTTCTTTGAGGAGCGAACCAGCTTTTCGCCAGATGGATTGACCGGCATGGAAGCGAACTTGCGCTTCGTCGGACCCGAGACGATGGAATCGAAAATCTTCTCGCGGCTGACCGCGTGGCAGAACTGGATCTTTCAGCGGCCCAACGCAGTCGGTGAGGAGGGCGCCCTGCGCCGCTACGGCAGCGGCGTGAAGGCGAAATACGACATGACGCGGGTTTAGTGAGCGAATGGCGAATAGGGAGTAGCGAATAGACAGCATCATTCTCGGTCATTGCCGGACTTGATCCGGCAATCCATCTCGTGAAGATCGATGGATACCCGGGTCAAGCCCGGGCACGACGCTGAGAAAGCATCAGGCCAATCTATTCGCTATTCGCTATTCGCTACTCGCTCTCCCAACGGGAGAGACCAATGAATCTCATGAACGTCGATTATTCCACCAAGATACCCAATAACGTGAATCTCACCGAAGATCGCCAGGTGTTGAAGGCGCTGGAAGGTTGGCACCCCGGCTATCTCGACTGGTGGAACGACATGGGCCCGGAGGGCTTTCAGGAATCGCTGGTGTACTTGCGCACCGCGATCTCGGTCGATCCCAAGGGCTGGGCCAAGTTCGACTACGTCAGGATGCCGGAATACCGTTGGGGCGTGCTGCTCGCGCCGCAGGACGAGAATCGTCTGGTGAATTTCGGCCAACACAAGGGCGAAAAGGCCTGGCAGGAAGTGCCCGGCGAGTACCGCGCCATGCTGCGGCGTCTGGTCGTCATTCAGGGCGACACCGAGCCTGCGTCGGTGGAGCAGCAACGCCATCTCGGCAAGACTGCGCCGTCGCTCTACGACATGCGCAACCTGTTTCAGGTCAACGTCGAGGAGGGCCGTCACCTCTGGGCGATGGTCTACCTGCTGCAAAAGTATTTCGGCCGCGACGGCCGCGAAGAGGCCGACGATCTGTTGCGCCGCCGCTCCGGCGACGAAGATTCACCGCGCATGCTCGGTGCGTTCAACGAAGCGACGCCGGACTGGCTATCGTTTTTCATGTTCACCTTCTTCACCGACCGTGACGGCAAGATGCAGCTCGAAAGTCTGGCGCAGTCCGGTTTCGATCCGCTGTCGCGCACCACGCGGTTCATGTTGACCGAGGAAGCTCACCACATGTTCGTCGGCGAGACCGGCGTCGGGCGGGTGCTGCAACGGACCTGCGATGCGATGAAGGCCGCCGGCATCGAGGATCCGAACGATATCGAACGCGTCCGCGCGCTCGGCGTCATCGACCTGCCGACCATGCAGAAGAAGATGAACCTGCATTATTCGCTGTCGCTCGATCTGTTCGGTTCGGAAGTCTCGACCAATGCGGCGAACTTCTACAATGCCGGACTGAAGGGTCGCTTCCAGGAGACCAAGATCGACGACGATCACCGCTTGACCGACGACATCTATCCGGTGCTCAAGCTGGTCGACGGCGAGATCAAGCTGGTCGACGAGCCGGCATTGACCGCGCTCAACATGCGGCTGCGCGACGATTACACGCAGGATTGCGCCAAGGGCGTCGAGCGCTGGAACAAGATCATCGAGAAGGCCGGCGTCAACTTCCGGCTCGAGCTGCCGCACACCGCGTTCCACCGCGACATCGGCGAGTTCAAGAACGTCAATGCTACCCCGAAGGGCATCCTGCTGAACGACGCGGAATGGGCCAAGGTGAAGAGCAACTATCTGCCCTCGACCGAGGACGGCGACTTCATTTCATCGCTGATGACGCCGGTGAGTGAGCCCGGCAAGTTCGCGAACTGGATTTCGCCGCCGAAAGTCGGCATCGACAACAAGCCCGGCGACTTCGAATATGTGATGATCGCGGCGTAGCGGTTGTTGCCACCTCTCCCCGCAGGCGGGGAGAGGGAGCAGGACATCCATCATGAACGCTCCCCTCAAGAAGCAGCACCTGATCGATCCGGAAATCTGCATCCGGTGTAACACCTGCGAGGAGACGTGTCCGATCGACGCGGTGACGCACGACAACAACAACTACGTCGTCGACGCCGATATCTGCAATTACTGCATGGATTGTATCGCGCCGTGTCCGACCGGCGCCATCGACAACTGGCGCGTCGTCGCAAAATCTTATTCGCTGGAGGATCAATATTCCTGGAGCGACCTGCCGGCGCAGGAGGAGATCGCAAGCGGCGAGGCCAGCGGGACCGTCGAGGCACTTGAAGACGAGATCGGCGCGCTGCTCGAGGAGGCGCGCAAGGGTCTTGGCGGCAAGGCCGTCGCGCCGCATTCCGCTAGCAAGCCGACGGTCAATCTCTACAATCGCGGCAAGCCTGCGAAGGCGACCGTGACCGGCAATTTCCGGCTGACACACGCCGATGCGGATTCAGATGTTCGCCATATCATTCTGGATTTCGGCGACCAGCCGTTCCCTGTGCTCGAAGGCCAGAGCATCGGTATCGTTGTGCCCGGCACTGACAGTAATGGGAAGCCGCATCGGGTGCGGCTCTATTCCATCGCCAGTTCGCGCGACGGCGAAAAGCCGAACGCCAACAACCTGTCATTGACGGTGAAGCGCGAGCCCGATGGCGTCTGCTCGAACTATCTCTGCGATCTGCCGCGCGGCGCCAAGGTCGATGTCACCGGCCCGTTCGGCGCGACGTTCCTGCATCCGAACGATCCGGCAGCGAATGTCATCATGATCTGCACCGGCACGGGCTCTGCACCGTTCCGCGCCTTCACCGAGCGCCGCCGCCGTGCCATGCCGGACGCGCCGGGGCGCCTGCTATTGTTCTTCGGCGCGCGCCGCCCGGAGGAGTTGCCCTATTTCGGACCGTTGCAGAAGGTGCCGGAGAAACTGCTCGGTAAATATTTCTGCTATTCTCGGGTTCCGGGCCAGCCGCGAGTCTATGTGCAGGACCGGATCCGGTCGGAGGCCGCCGCTGTCTCGACGCTTCTCAACGACGCCAACACGCACATCTATATCTGCGGGCTGAAGGGCATGGAATCCGGCGTCGACGAAGCCTTCGCCGATGTCTGCCGCGGCGCGTCATCGGATTGGGCCGCTCTCAAAACGGCGATGCGCGAAACCGGCCGCTATCACGTCGAGACGTATTGATCCTGGTCGCGCGCAGGTGTTGCAGTGAACGCCTCTTCACCTCTCCCGCTTGCGGGGGAGGCCGACCGGTGGAGCGCAGCGAAGCCGGTCGGGTGGGGGCATTTTACTTTGCCTCCTCCTCAACCCTCTCAGCGCTGCTCGCGGTGCGGCCCGCAAGTGGGAGAGGTTAAGAATCACCCGTTGCGATTCAGTGCAGGATTGAACCGCTCCCTACTCGCTCTTGGTGTCCTTCGACATCTGCTCGAGACGCTCCTGCATCTCTTTCATCTGACGGCGCAGGTCGTCGATGTTGCCGCTCGCGTCAGAGGTATCAGGCGTTTTCTCCGGCTCGGGTGCGGCCGCGGCTCCGGCGCGGGGCGGTACGAACGGCTTGAACATCGAAAATGTCCGCTCGAACAATTCCATGTTGCGGCGGACGTGCTCTTCCAGCGGAGCGAACGGACCGGCGCTAAAGGCGCTCGTCATCTGTTTGCGGAATTTCTCCTGCTCGCGCGTCAGGGTGTCGATCGACTGCTCGAGATATTTCGGCACCACCATCTGCATGCTGTCGCCGTAAAACCGGATCAGCTGCCGCAGGAACGTGGTCGGCAGAAGGTTCTGTCCGGCCTTGTTTTCCTGCTCGAAAATGATCTGCGCCAGCACAGAGCGCGTGATGTCGTCGCCGGTCTTGGCGTCGTAAACGAGGAAGTCCTCGCCCTGTTTTACCATCGCCGCGAGATCTTCGAGCGTCACATAGGTGCTGGTACCGGTATTATAGAGCCTCCGGTTTGCGTATTTCTTGATCGTCGTAGGTGTTTCTGATTTCGCCATGGGCCCCACACGTACATACCGAGGACAAGGAACCCCGCCGGCGTCCACGGTGGGGTTAACGAGCAACGCATTGCAACAAAGTAAGCATTTTCAGTGGGGTTCGGCTACCGTTTTGTGCAGCACGGTTTGTCCGGCTGCCGCAGCCATGCTGCGACCGGGGTGCAGCATGGGGTGCAGCAAACCTCTCGTTGACCAGCCGGGCGCACGTCATTTTGCCGTCTGGCGGTTGACACGCCAGCACTACTGGAAAGAGGATAGCGAAGACATAGGCTGCGCCACTCCGGCGATCGCCGTTCAAAAAACCTCAAGCCCAGGAGAACCTCATGACAGACGATGTCGTCATCGTCAGCGCCGTCCGCACCCCGGTTGGCGCCTTCAACGGCGCATTCGCCACCACGCCGGCCCACGATCTCGGCGCCATCGCCATCAAGGCTGCGCTGGAGCGTGCGGGTGTCGAGCCGGGGCGTGTTTCAGAAGTCATCATGGGCCAGATTTTGACCGCGGCACAGGGCCAGAATCCGGCGCGTCAGGCGTCGATCGCAGCCGGCATTCCGGTGGAAAGCCCGGCCTGGGGCGTCAATCAGCTCTGCGGCTCCGGTCTGCGCACGGTTGCCTTGGGTTACCAGGCGCTGCTCAACGGCGATTCCGAAATCGTCGTCGCTGGCGGTCAGGAATCCATGAGCATGGCGCCGCATGCGCAGTATCTGCGCGGCGGCGTGAAGATGGGCGGCCTCGAATTGATCGACACCATGATCAAGGACGGTCTGTGGGATGCCTTCAACGGCTATCACATGGGCAACACCGCCGAGAACGTCGCCAAGCAGTATCAGATCACCCGCCAGCAGCAGGACGAGTTCGCGGCCGGTTCGCAGAACAAGGCCGAAGCCGCGCAGAAGGCGGGCCGGTTCAAGGACGAGATCGTGCCGGTGACGATCAAGAGCCGCAAGGGCGATATCGTCGTGGATACCGACGAGTATCCGAAGGCTGGCGTGACGGCCGAGTCGATCGCCAAGCTGCGCCCGGCCTTCGAAAAGGAAGGTACCGTCACCGCGGCCAACGCGTCCGGCATCAATGACGGCGCCGCCGCGGTGGTCCTGATGACCGCGAAGCAGGCGGCCAAGGAAGGCCGCACCGTGCTCGGCCGCATCGTGTCGTGGGGTCAGGCCGGCGTCGATCCCAAGATCATGGGCACCGGGCCGATCCCGGCTTCGCGCGCCGCGCTGAAGAAGGCCGGTTGGAATATCGGCGATCTCGATCTGATCGAGGCCAACGAGGCGTTCGCGGCGCAGGCCTGCGCCGTCAACAAGGATCTCGGCTGGGATACCTCGAAGGTCAACGTCAACGGCGGCGCCATCGCCATCGGCCATCCGGTCGGCGCCTCCGGCGCGCGCGTGCTGGTGACGCTGCTGCACGAAATGCAGAAGCGCGATGCCAAGAAGGGTCTCGCGACACTGTGCATCGGCGGTGGCATGGGTATCGCCATGTGCGTCGAGCGCAACTAGGCGAATGGTAACAGGGTGCGTTGAGTGATCAAAAAAATATCAAGTCGTCGCTCTGCGCGTGATTAGAAAATGCCCGGCCTTGTGCCGGGCATTTTTATCTGGAAGTCTTTGTCAACGACCGGAGGAATTCCGGCTCCATAAAAAAGTTCAAGGAGGAATTCAAGATGGCACGAGTCGCATTGGTTACGGGGGGAACGCGCGGTATTGGAGCCGCGATCAGCAAGGCGCTCAAAGCGGCCGGATACAAGGTTGCGGCAAGTTACGCCGGCAACGACGCAGCGGCGGAAAAATTCAAATCGGAGACCGGCATCCCCGTCTACAAATGGGATGTCAGTTCGTTCGACGCCTGCGGCGCGGGGATCAAGAAGGTCGAAGCCGATCTCGGCCCGGTCGACGTCCTCGTCAACAATGCCGGGATCACCAAGGATGGCGCT
>JAFEFK010000912.1 GCA_018240625.1 Pseudomonadota bacterium | reverse complement strand
GATCTATTCCACCTTCCTGCAGCGCGCCTACGATCAGGTGGTGCACGACGTGGCGATCCAGTCGCTGCCGGTGCGCTTCGCCATCGATCGCGCGGGCCTCGTCGGCGCGGACGGAGCGACCCATGCGGGCTCCTTCGACAACGCCTATCTCGGCTGCCTGCCGAATTTCGTCATCATGGCGGCCTCCGATGAGGCCGAGCTGGTGCACATGGTCGCGACGCAGGTCGCGATCAACGATCGCCCAAGCGCGGTGCGCTATCCGCGCGGCGAAGGCCGCGGCATCGATATGCCCGAGGTCGGCATTCCGCTTCCGATCGGCAAGGGCCGCGTCATCCGCCAAGGCACCAAGGTCGCGCTGCTGTCGTTCGGCACACGCCTCGCCGAATGCGAAAAGGCCGCCGACGAACTCGCCGCGCACGGCCTCTCCACCACGATCGCCGATGCGCGCTTCATGAAGCCGCTCGACGTCGATCTGGTCTTGAAGCTCGCGCGCGAGCATGAAGTGCTGCTCACGATCGAGGAAGGCTCGATCGGCGGCTTTGGTTCGCACGTCATGCAGACCTTGTCGGACAACGGCATGCTGGATGGCGGCTTGCGGATGCGTTCGATGGTCCTGCCCGACGAATTCCTCGATCACGACACCCCGGCTGCGATGTACGGCCGCGCCGGCCTCGATGCCAAGGGTATCGTCGCCAAGGTGTTCGAGGCGCTCGGCAAGGACTACAAAACCGAGACCGTCAAGCTGGCGTAAGACAACGCGCGCATCATTGATCCACTAGCGTGGAACCAGCTTCCGCTCATACCCGCGTAAGCGGGTATCCAGCGCGACGATGTCTGCGCCGCAAAGTCTGGGTCCCGCATCCGCGGGGACGAGCGAATGTGGATGCAATTCATCCGCCGGTTGGACTGAATGGCCGTGGTTTCATGAAAATCTACCTCGCCGGACCCGACGTGTTCCTTCCCGACGCAATTGAGATCGGCCGGCGCAAGATCGAGCTGTGCCACCGTTACGGCCTCACCGGTCTCTATCCGCTGGACAGCCAGATCGATCGCACCGCACCCGACGTGTCGCTGCAAATCTTCCGCGCCAATCAGGCGATGATGGACTCAGCCGATGCCATCGTCGCCAATCTCACGCCATTTCGCGGACCCGGCGCCGATCCGGGAACCGTTTACGAACTGGGCTATATGGCGGGGCGTGCAAAACCCTGCTTTGGCTACACCAACGACGCATCGCTTTACGCCGATCGCGTGGCCGCATTCATCGACGTGCGCCGGCAAGGCTCCGACCTGATCGACGGCGACGGGCTTGTCGTCGAGAACTTCGATCTGGCCGACAATCTGATGATGGTGCACGCGCTCGATCTCCGCAGCCCGCTGGTGACGCCGCCCTCTCAGCCGGACGATGTCTGGCACGATCTCGCGACGTTCGAGACTTGCGTGCGCCTCGTATCGGAGCAGCTTCCGGGTCGCCGCACGGCGGTGGGCTGACCGTGGCGCCGCGCAGCAATCCAAAATCTCCGGCACGCAAGCGCGCGGACGTCCTGCTGGTCGAGCGCGGCCTGTTTGAAAGCCGGGCACGCGCGCAGGCCGCGATCGAGGCCGGGCTCGTCACCGCAAACGGCAAGCCGGTCCGGAAGCCGTCCGAGACAATCCAGGCGGATGCCGCAATCATCGCGCAGCCGGCGCACCCCTGGGTGTCGCGCGGCGGCGTCAAATTGGCGGGCGCGCTGGAGCGCTACCCAATCGAGATCGAAAACCATGTCTGCCTCGATGTCGGTGCTTCCACCGGCGGCTTTACCGAGGTGCTGCTCGCCAACGGAGCCGCGCTGGTGTTCGCCATCGATGTCGGGCGCGATCAGTTGCATCCGAGCTTGCACAATCATCCGCGTATCGTCTCGATGGAGGCGACCGACATCCGGTCGTTCGAGGGCCGGCGGCTGCCACAACGGCCCGATGTGGTGGTGATCGATGCGAGCTTCATCTCGTTGAAGGCCATTCTGCCGGTGGCGCTGTCGCTCGCCGCCGCGCCGATGTCCCTGCTGGCACTGATCAAGCCGCAATTCGAAGCCGAGCGAAAGCATTCCAAACGCGGCATCATCCGCGATGCGTCCGTGCATCGGGCGGTCTGCGACGACATCGCGGCGTTCGCGGCAACGCTCGGCTGCACCGGCATCGAGGTATTTCCCTCCTCCATTGCCGGCGGCGACGGCAACATCGAATTTTTTCTTGGAGCCCGCCGTGGCTGAACGAGTCATCATCGACCACGTCGGCCATCGCGGCGACGGCGTGGCGCGCGTCGACGGACAAACGCTGTTCGTGCCCTACACCCTCGGCGGCGAAACCGTCGAAGCCGAACCCGTCGCCGGCCACGCCGATCGCGCACGTTTGCTCCGCGTCGAGACGCCGAGCCCGGAACGCATCGTGCCATTTTGCCCGCATTTCGGGACCTGCGGCGGCTGCGCCATCCAGCACTGGCAGCCGGAGGCCTATCGCGCCTGGAAGCGCCAGATCGTGGTCGACACGCTGGCGCAGGCCCGCATCGACTGCACCGTGGACGACCTCGTCGATGCCCACGGCGCGGGCCGCCGCAGGATCACCGCGCATGCGCGGCGCGGTGAGGACGGCGTGTTGCGCGTCGGATTTGCCGCGCCGAACAGCCATGCCATCGTGCCCATCGATGCCTGCCCGATCCTCGATCCCGGCCTGCACGGCGCGCTCGATGCGGCGCGTGCGCTGGCGGATGTGCTGAGGCCCACCAACAAGCCGCTCGACATTCAGGTAACCGCTGCGAACAACGGCCTCGACGTCGATGTCCGCGGCTCCGGGCCGCTCCCCGCGAAATTGATCGCGACATTGTCGCGCGTGGCCGAGGAGCATCGGCTGGCGCGGCTGACCCGTCACGGCGAACTTGTGCTGATGCGCGCGCCGCCGGTGATCGGCATCGGCGCGGCAAGAGTCACGCTGCCGCCGGGCTCTTTCCTGCAGGCGACCGTCGCGGGCGAGGAGGCGCTGGCCGCGCGGGTGATGGCGCGTTGCGGAAAAGCAAAACATATCGCCGATCTGTTCTGCGGCGTCGGACCATTTGCGCTGCGTCTTGCGGAGAAATCACGGGTCACAGCATTCGACAGCGACGCCGGCGCGGTGGCGGCGCTGCAAAAGGCCGTGACATCCGTCTCAGGGCTCAAGCCGATCAGGGCCGAGGCCCGCGACCTGTTCCGCCGCCCGCTGATGCCGCAGGAATTACGCGACTTCGATGCTGTTGTGTTCGATCCCCCGCGGCAGGGCGCGGAAGCACAAACCCGGCAACTTGCGGCGAGCAAGATTCCTGTTGTGATCGCGGTCTCCTGCAATGTCACGACGTTCGCGCGTGATGCGAAAATTCTGATCGGCGGCGGATACAAGATCGAGAGCGTAACCCCGGTCGACCAGTTCCGGCACTCGCCGCATGTCGAACTGGTGGCAAGGTTTGTGAAGTAGCCCAATTCATAACCAGGGATTATTCCAGGAATCACTGGATTCCCGCTTTCGCGGGAATGAACGGATTTTGAGTATCTCAAACCACAATCCGTTCGTCCCCGCGAAAGCGGGGACCCAGTGGGCAACAGATTGATCCTCACGCTGTGATGTCTGCCCAGAGGTCTCGCCACTGCGGGTTACCGGATTCGATCAGGCGCAGCTTCCAGTCTCGATTCCATTTCTTGAGTTGACGTTCTCGCGTCAGGGCCTCGACACGACTCTCGTGAATTTCGTACCAGACAAGCATCTTGACGACATACCGCGCGGTGAAGCCTGGAACGACTCCGCTACGATGCTGCCAGACGCGCCGTATCAGATCGTCGGTCATGCCGATGTAGAGTGTGCCGTTGCGCTGGCTTGCCATCATGTAGACGTAGAAGCTCATAACCGCATCCGGCGCAGAACAAGACCTGGTTCAACAAAATACTGGATTCCCGCCTTCGCGGGAATGAACGGGTTTTGAGTATCGCAAACCACAATCCGTTCGTCCCCGCGAAGTAGACATAGAAAGTCACGGCCGCGTCTATGAGGTTGTTTCAAAAGCTGGATTCCCGCTTTCGCGGGAATGAACGGGTTTTGAGCATCGCAAACCACAATCCGTTCGTCCCCGTGAAGCGGGGACCCAGCGCCACGTTCATCAGCGCCATATCCGCTCGCCTTACCGCCCCCAGCGATCGTTCCAGATCTTTTCGCCGATCATGCAGGACACCCGCGGCTCTTTTACGGCCGCCGGAATGACGCGGCGTTCCGGCGTTCGCCCGGCAACTTCCATGACCAGCTTGGTGCGGATCGCTTCCTTGAATTTCTCGCGATCCTTGATGGTCAGAACAAACGACCCGGGACCGCCGATCACACAATCCTCGTAATAAAAATCGAGGTTGTCGATATCCATGGTCGAGTAGGATGGCTCCTTCACCATGATCGGCAGACCGTTGATGACGATGCCCTTTTCGAGCGCCGCGTCGCGCGCGATTGTGACGGGAAGGCCGTTGTTGTTCGGCCCGTCACCGGAAATGTCGATCACGCGCCGCAGCCCGTGGTAGGGACTGTCCTCGAACATCGGCACGGCAAAATGGATCGCACCGGAGATCGAGGTGCGCGACGCGCGGCGGACCGGCGTCTTCATGATCTCGTTGGCGACGGCATCGGCCGATTCCGGTCCGTCGATCAGCCGCCACGGGATGATAATCTTCTGATCGTTGGTCGCCGCCCACTCGAAATAGGTCACCGCGATCCTGCCGGTGGGGCCGGTTTTCAGCGCCTGCAGAAAATCGGGAGAGACGATTGCCTGCGCGTAGCCTTCGCGCTGGATCGCAAGTTCGTCCATATCCATCGAATAGGAAACATCGACGGCCAGGATCAGCGCGACGTCGACTTCCCCGGCGCCATCCTTGGATTGAGCCAGCAGCGGCCGCGGGTTTGGCGCGGCAAGGCCCGCGACATCCCCTCCGGCGACCGCACCGGCGACCAGTACCGCTCCGATCGAGACACACCAGCGCATCGCGGCTCTCTCCTCGGCTGAGAAACAGATGCTGACACAGCGGCACAGCCGCGCAAGACGGAACATGCGTTTCACGCACACCTTCTCCGCGTGCAACGCAGCGCCGCCGGAGATCGCCCACAACGTCCAGCGCCCGGCACAACGCAGTGGCGTCGGCTCAGATGCTCTTCACTGAAAACGCCCGCCCTAAAACCGAAGTGGAAACATCCCTGCACACGGTCCGCGCCGCTCGGTGGCGATGCGCGGGCGTCGGTGTTTTGCCGCCTGCGAAACGTCGGACGACGCCATCGGCCCCTTTTTCGCGACGGGTTCCAAAGTTATAGTCTGGCGGCAACGCTTTACAGCCGCCGGATGCGGCGCCGTTCAGGATCCTGAATGAGCAACACCGAAACCAAACCACGCACCAAGGTCCGGACCAAGACCGAACGTCCGCGCCTGCACAAGGTCATTCTCGTCAACGACGATTTTACGCCGCGTGAATTCGTCGTGACAGTGCTGAAGGCCGAGTTCCGCATGACCGAGGACCAGGCGCACAAGGTCATGATCACGGCGCACCGGCTCGGGGTCTGCGTCGTCGCGGTCTTCACCAAGGATGTGGCGGAGACCAAGGCGACCCGCGCCACCGATGCCGGGCGCGCCAAGGGTTATCCGCTGCTGTTCACAACCGAGCCGGAGGAATAGAGCGCACGATCGTTGAATGTCGCTCGTGATGCGCCGGGGTACGCGATGAGCGCTGCCGCGGTTTGCGGGTTGCTCTCTCCCCCCTTGTGGGGGAGAGGTGGAGAGGGGGGTCTGATGAGCGAAGCGCTCGCGTTCACCCCCCTCCCTGACCCTCCCCACAAGGGGGAGAGAAACAGCTACCCGCTCGTCACCGGCGTCTCGTCGCTCAGGCCAAAGACGCGCTCGGCCTTCGCAAATCCGGCGATCGGAAATTCGCCGAGATCGGCCCAGTCGCCGCTCGCGCATAACTCCGCAAAGCCTGCCGATGCGACCACCGTGCGCTGCAGGCTGCCCGCGATCTTCTCCAGCCGCGCGGCGAGATTGACCGCGGGGCCGATGCAGGTGAAGTCGAGACGATTGCCGCCGCCGATATTGCCGTACAGCACGGTGCCGATATGAAGCGCGAGACCGAAACGAAACCGTTCGACGGTGTGACCGCCTTCGGAATAGACCAGATCGGCGACACTGGCGCGGCAGTCATGAACCGCCTCGAGCACCTGATCGCAAATCACGGCGGCATTGTCTCCGGTCACGGGAAACACCGCCAGCAGGCCGTCGCCCATGAATTTCAGCACCTCGCCGCCGCGCTTCCTGATCGCCGCGACCTGGCAATCGAAATAGCGATTGAGAATATCGACCACGATCTCCGACGGCAGGCGATCGGACAACCGCGTGAAGCCGCGCAGATCGGACAGCCAGATCACCGCATTCATCGTCTCGGTGTGACCGCGGCGGATTTGACCGGCGAGAATGCGTTCGCCGGCGCGATTGCCGACATAGGTATCGAGCAGGATCGTTGCCGTGCGGCGCAGGCCGATCACCTCGATCAGGCGAGCGAGCGGCGGCACCAGTTGCCGCAAGGCGGCAAGATGCGCGTCGCTAAAACCGCCCGGCTGTTTCGTCGTCCAGCTCGAGGCGTGAACGGAGCCATCCACATATAACAGCGGCAACGCGATATAATCCGTGACGCCCTCCTCCCGCATATCGTCGAAGAACGGAAAGCGTTTGCTCTCGGGATCGTCGAGCCGGTAGCGCACCTCCTGCCGTTTCTCGTACAGGATCGCGAGCGGACTATTCCTGAATTCCGCCGAATCCTGGATGTCAAAACCGGCGGTGCCGACGACGACATCCGCGCCGGGACGCCAGATGAAATTGCGGCCGAAGATATCGGGATGCAACGTCTGGATGAACACGCCGACGCGCCAGAGCGGCAAGCCCGCCGCCACCAACCGCTCGCAGGTTTGCGCCATCATCTCGGTCGGCGTGGGCGCCGAACGCGCGCCGTCGACCAGCCAGTCGGCAATGTCTTTCAGCGCGTCAGGTAACATATCGATTCAATTGCCCTGTGTCTCTCACAACCCAGACCAGCTTTAGCTTTTGTGCTGCGGCATTGAAACAAAGATTTGATTCCAGCGATTCCATTCCGTGCGATATGAAATGTCGCGCGTGTCGTGCGCCAATAATCAAGGGAAACGCTCACAATGAAAGCAACAACAGTATTTCGTCCTGCGGGCAAATTGTCACTCGTAATCG
>JAFEFK010000911.1 GCA_018240625.1 Pseudomonadota bacterium | reverse complement strand
GGGTGAGAAACCGCGAGGCCTTTATGCGTCGAAGCAGCACTTGCAGCAGTGCCCTTGTTGTTTCCCAATTGCATCATAGGCTTATCTTATTAGAGCCATTCCACGCTGCGACAAAGCCAAATTTGCTTGATCGCACTGCGCCTTTGGTCACGCATGTATGCGGGGATGGTCCTGTGCGGCAGCGCAATATGTGCAGTGCAAGAAATTCAGAGATCGGACTTGGCGAGGTCCCACATCAGGCGATAGGTGCCGCTCGCGATCATCTGCGATGACGTTGCCGCAAGGACCTTGTCGAAACGGTCTGCCATGGCCCGCGCTGTCGCATCGACATCGGTCCCGTCCATGAATGCAAACCAGTCGCCCGCGCCCGCCGTATCGGCATCGGCGACGCCGAGGGGACGCGACAACATCGGATCGCCCTCGATCAGGTGCATCGAGATAATGCCGTCCAGCTTTTCGGGGTTGAAGCATTCGCGCAGCCTCGTACGCAACTCATCGGCTTGGCCAGCGCCTGGCCGGATGCGGATCAGTCCGATCGCGGCGCCGCGGCCCTGACCGCGGCTGATCGTGATCCTCGCAACCGAGCGGATCATGTTGCGAAATCGTGCGATGATTTTCAGAGACCATTCGGTTTGATTTGCCAACGCCGCCTGATAGGGCGTGCTGGTCAGGACTTCGAATGTTTCGGTCGAATAGAGACTGAGATACTTTGGGTTTGCGTCGTGCGCGACATAGCGCCGCGCCTCGATGAAGCCGTCGATGGCGACGCGCTCCGCCAGATGTTCGCGGTCGTACCAGCGGTTGAATTCGGCTTCATCCGATGGATCGATATCCATGGAGGTGAGCAGCATTCCTTTTCCCGGCATCGGCATTACGGGTGTCTCCTGTGATTCCAGCTCCGTCATTCCGGGACACGCGTCTTCGCGTGGACCCGGAATCCATAATCCCTGTCTATCGATGCTGATACAGGGGGCATGGATTCCCGACAACCACTGACGCGGCTTCGGGAATGACGGAAAGGAATCTTTGTTGCAACCTTCTAGATCATTACCTTCGACGCAAGGTTTTCGATCGCAAGCATGATCGCATCCTTGATGCCGGGATCGTACAGCGAATGACCGGCGCCCTCGACGATGCGGAGGTCGGCATCGGGCCATATGGCGGCGAGCGCATGCGAGGTGGACGGCGGGCACAGGAAATCGGTGCGGCCCTGAATGATGATGCCCGGCGTGCCGTGAATCTTGCCGATATCCGCCATCAACTGGTTCGGCCGCATGAAGCACTCGTTCTGGAAGTAGTGGGCCTCCATGAACGGCGTGGACGGAAGCGGACGCTGGTTGTTGTTGATGGCTTCCTGATTGAGCCGCGTGCGATTGGGTGCGTGCTCCGACAGGATGCGCTCCGTCTCATACCAGGCGCGGGCTGCGGGAGCGTGAATGGCTGCATCGGGATCGAGAATGCGGCGCCAGTAGGCGTCGAGCGGGTGCCGCCGCTCCTCGGGCGGCAGCAGGCCGAGAAAGTCGTCGTGAAGGCCCGGATAGATGCGAGGCAGGGTGCTGAGAAACGCCGTCTCGAGCTCGGCGCGCGTGCCAAGAAACGTTGCGCGCAGCACGATGCCGCTGACGCGTTCCGGGTGCGCTTCTGCGTAAGCGAGCGCCAGCGTCGCGCCCCACGAGCCGCCGACGATCATCCAGCGCTCGAAGCCCATCGTATCGCGGATGGTTTCCATGTCCGCGATCAGGTGCGGCAGCGTGTTTGATTCGCGTCCGCCTTTCGGCCGGCTGCGGCCGGCCCCGCGCTGATCGAACAGCGCCGCGTGAAAGCGCTCCGGATCGAACAGCTTTCTGTGATCGGGCTGGCAGCCGCTGCCGGGCCCCCCGTGCAGGTAGACGGCGGGAATCCCACCCGCGCGACCGACGGTCTCCACATAAATCTCGTGGCTGTCGCCGACGGCGAGATGCTGCGATGTCAGCGGCGCGTAGGGATCGGCACGCGTGGCGGACGAGGCTTTCGCCTCGGCATCAGGAGCCATACTCGCCGCCCGTCTCAACTGTACCGCCGGCAAAGTTGCGATAGATGAAACGGTCGCCGCCGTGGCTGGCTTCCGTTTCCGCCGTCTTGAAGATCTGCTCGTGCATCGGCGACAGCGCGCAGGCCGGATCGGTGTTGCCGGCGTCGCCGGTCAGCGCGAACGCCTGGCAGCGGCAGCCGCCGAAATCGATCTCCTTGAATTCGCAACTCTGGCACGGCTCCGGCATCCATCCGGTGCCGCGATAGCGGTTGAACGCCTCGGAGTTCTGCCAGATCCAGGCGATCGAATGATTCGAGCGCACTGACAGGAAGTCGAGACCTGTGATGGTTTCGGCGGCGTGGCAGGGTAGGATTTTTCCGGCGGGAGAAATGTTGAAGAACTGGCGGCCCCAGCCGCCCATGCACTTCTTCGGGCGCAGCGCATAATAGTCCGGCACCACGTAGTCGATCGCGAGAATGCCTTTCAGCCGGACTTCGGCTTCCTCGACGATGCGGCTGGTCTCCTCGATCTGCTGAAGCGTCGGCATCAGCGCGGCGCGGTTCTTCAGCGCCCAGCCGTAATACTGCACGTTGGCGACTTCGAGCCGGTCGGCATCGAGGTCGACCGCCATCTGGATGATGTCGGCAAGCTGATGCAGGTTCTGCCGATGCATGACGGCGTTGACGGTGAGCGGCAGATCGAGCTCACGCGTCCAGCGCGCCACCTCGAGTTTCTTCTCGTGCGCATTCTTCAGTCCGGCAACGCGGTCGGCGACCACAGGCTCGTTACCCTGAAAGCTGATCTGGACGTGACAGAGGCCCGCATCCGCCAGCGCTTTCAGTTTATCGCGGGTCAACAGCACGGCCGACGTGATGAGGTTGGTGTAGAGGCCGACGTCGCTCGCATGTTGCACAAGCTCGACGATGTCCTTGCGCGCGGTGGGCTCGCCGCCGGAAAAATGAATCTGCAATACGCCGATCTCGGCGAGTTCGGTCAGTACCTTCTTCCATTCGTCTGTCGTGAGTTCGCTGCCGCCGCGTTCCAGCTCGACCGGATTGGAGCAATACGGGCATTGCAGGGGACAACGATGGGTCAGCTCGGCCAGCACGGCAAGCGGAATGCCAAATGTCTCCGCTGCGGATTTCCGCGATTCAAGAATCGACAAGCCGTCAGCGGCGTCACCACGCGAGGGAGCGGCGTCGGTCAGCGTCGGACTCATGCACTCGCCTCCCGCGCTTCGACCAAAAATCCCTTGTCCGCGAGATCCTGCAGCATCGCGATCACATCGCTCGCGATAGCCGCGCGATCGGCGACATATTTTGCGGCGAGCAGATCGACCATCTGATCGACATCGCGGTCTCCATCGCAAAGCTGGAGCACTTCGACCGCGATGTCATCCGGCGCCAGCACCCGCTCGGGAGCCAGGATCACCCAGCGCTGACGCGTGTCATCAAAGCGCAGCTTGGCGTGCCGCGGCAAGAGTGGCCGACTCGTTCCGGTGACACTGATGTTGCGTGTCCGCGCTGCCATAAAACTTGCCTTGGGTTTGCCTCAAGCATTTTCTGGAACAAATGCGCCGGGCGGAATGTGGCCGTTGACGTAGGCATGATACAGCGCATCGAGCTGAACCCAAAGCACATTGGTCTTGAAGATCAAGGCGTTGCAGACGGCCTCGCGCTGTTCCGGCGTCGTGGCGTGCTTCCTGACGTAATCCAGCGCGAAATTGGCGTCGCGCGGCGCCTGCTTCAGGCGGGTGCTGAAATAGCGCATGATCTCGGGATTGACGAAATCATAGTGTTTCAGCATGCCGGAAATGCGCTCCTCATGCAGATTGGGCGCGAATAACTCGGTCAGCGACGACGCGATAGCTTCGAGCGGCGTCTTGTCCCGGCAGAAATGCACGTAGGCTTCGACCGCGAACCGCGTCGCCGGAAGAATGCCCTCGGTGGATTCGACATAGGCGTTATCAAGCCCGAGACCTTCCGTCAGTTTGAGCCAGCGCTCGATACCGCCTTCAGTGCCGACATCGCCATCGTGATCCTCGATGCGATGCCGCCATTCGAGGCGTATATCGCGGTCGCGAAACCGCGAGATGACCACGGCGTCCTTGATCGGAATCGTGCTCTGATAATAGTAGCGGTTCAGCGCCCACGCCTGGACCTGGCCCTTGTTGAGTTTGCCGCCGTGCAGCAGGTGATGAAATGGGTGCAGGCTGTGATACCGCGTCGCACCGATGTGGCGCAGGCGCGCCTCCAGTTCTTCCGCGCTCTGAAGCGGCGCTCTTTTTTCAACCGAAGAGATTGATGTCACGCTCACAGGATTACCTCCGTCCCGTCGGCCGGGATTTGCCAGCCGGCCTGTTCGATAGCCCTTCGCTCTGCCGAGTCGGGAAGCAGTGCATGATTTGAATTGTTGATGTGCAGAAAAATCTTCCGCGCGATACCGAGATCGGCGAGGGCGGCAAGTGCACCACTATCACCCGACATCGAAATGTGCCCCATGCGCTGGCCCGTCTTGGTGCCGAGGCCGGCCGCGATCAATTCGTCGTCGCGCCAGACCGTTCCGTCGAAAAAGATCAGTGGGGCGCCTGCGATTCGTGTCTTGAGTTCGGATGTAACTTGCGCACAAGCCGCGATGAAAAAGAAATGTCGGCCTGTCGCCTTGTCGGCGATGCGCAACCCCAGCGTATCGCCATCGGCGTTCTCGCCGCCAGGAATGGCGCTTCCTTCCAGATACCACGCTCCCTTGCCCGCCACTGCGAAGGGCAGTACTTCAATTCCGCTGGCCGAGCCGTCCGGCAATGTCGGTTCAAAGACCCCGTCGATTTCGATCGCTTCGCGCTTCACGTTGCTTTCGCTCAGCACATTGAAGATGCTGTTGGTCTTCAGGATCGTGAGTACCCTCGGATGCGCGTAGACGGTGAATGGCGATCCTTCCCGCATCGATAACAGTCCGGCCACGGCATCGACCTCGCCATTCGTCAGGATCACGCCGGCAATCGGGCTGTGACGCAGCCGGTCCTGCTTCGGATGCAGGGGTGGCGTGGAAGTCAGTTGCTGGCGAAGGTCGGGCGATGCATTGATCAGAAACCAATGCTCATCGTCGGCACTGATTGCGATGGAGGCCTGCGTGCTTTGCAATTTCGGATGCTGGCGCGCCGAACGACAGACCGGACACCCGCAATTCCACTGCGGAACGCCGCCACCGGCCGCGGCTCCCAGAATGACGATGCGGAGCATGACTCGTTTCCGGGAGTCTCAAAAACGTTTCGGAGGCGATAACTCTCGATACGACAATCCTGCACTCAGGAATATCGCAACGACGAGCGGCTCGCCTCCGTCAAAACGCAGAAGTATGACGACGCTTACTTGCGCGTCGCGCAGGCATACATGTTGATTTCCATGCCAACGGACACTTCAGCAATCTTCGGTGCTTTCCAGGCCATTCCAAGTCTCCTTCGAAGGGGGACGACGTTCGCCCAGTTGGATAAAGTACTCATGCTGGAAAAGTTCGCCAGCGAAATATTTCTCGCCGAAATTTATTTTGCGTTGCGAAAATCAAAGATTGTTTCTTCCAATATCGTCTATCACTTATATTTATCAATAGCTTAAGCGGGCGCTGCGATGCTTGTTGCGGTCGGAAGTGCGCGGATTGAGTGTCTGGCGACGTCCGATAAAGAACTTGTGAGAATACCCGGCTCAAAGGTTTCACGTTCAACCGCTATTATCGTCCTATGCCCCGATATTATTTCAACACCCGCATCGGCAGCGAACTAATCCTCGACCCCGAGGGGGAGACGCTGCGCGATCCGGATCACGCCTGGCGCGTTGCGCGAACGACGATCCGGGAAATTCTCAAAACGGACGGCGAACAGCAAAGCATTCTCAATGCCGTCCTGGAAGTCACCGATGATGCCGGTGACATCGTCCTCGAATTTCCGTTTACCGAAGCCATCCTCGATTCGATCAAGCGGTCCTCGACGCGGCACTGATTGGTTCAGACTGGATCAAGGCGCGCGGCCGCCGCTGCTACGTCGGCAATTGCTTCCGGGCGCGATTCGCGTTGCGCTTTGTGCTGATATCGCCATTCGCGACAATCGGGAGCTCTGAAACGGGTTGGCGATGCCATCTTCGCAAGGGTACAAGGCGGCAAGCTTAAGGGAGCACTTCATGGACATCTGGCGTCTGCCGGCCGCGGAATTGGCTTCGCTCATTCGAGCCCGCAAGGTTTCGGCGAAGGAGGCGGCGACCGCTGCCCTCGGACGGCTTGATGCCGTCAACCCGATCATCAATGCCGTTGTCGATCATCGCCCCGACGATGTACTCGCTCAAGCCGTCGCGATCGATGCCGCGCTCGCCCGCAACGAGAATCCAGGTCCGCTTGCGGGCGTTCCAGTCACGATCAAGGTCAACATCGATCAGGCCGGTTTCGCCAATACCAACGGCATCACGTTGCAGCGCGACCTCATCGCCAGAACCAACAACCCGGTGGTCGACAACCTCCGCAAGGCCGGCGCGGTGATTCTTGGCCGCACCAACACGCCGGCGTTCTCTTATCGCTGGTTCACCAAAAATCTGCTGCACGGCCATACCAAAAATCCGCGCGACCCGTCGATCACGCCCGGCGGTTCCTCGGGTGGTGCCGCGTCTTCGGTGGCGGCGGGCATCGGCCATATCGCGCACGGCACGGATATCGCTGGCTCAATCCGTTATCCCGCCTATGCCTGCGGCGTGCATGGTCTGCGGCCGACGCTCGGGCGCGTCGCCGCGTGGAATTCATCCGGTGCGGAACGCCCGATTTGTCCGCAGATCTCGGCCGTCTCCGGTCCGCTGGCGCGGACCGTCGGCGACCTGCGTATTGCGCTTGCGGCGATGTCGCAGCCGGATGCGCGCGATCCCTGGTGGGTACCGGCGCCGCTGGAAGGACCGCCGGTGCCGAAGCGGGCCGCGCTATGCATCAGTCCCGATGGGCTGGAAGCCGCACCCGAGGTCAGGGACGCGCTGGTCGATGCAGCCAAGCGGCTTGAGCGCGCGGGCTGGACCGTCGAGGAAATCAAGAATGCGCCGCCGTTAAAGGAAGCGGCCGACATCCAGACCAGGCTGTGGCTCGGCGACGGCTATGAAGCGATGCTTGCCGCGGCGGAACGCGAGGGCGATCCCGGTGCGCTCGCTTGCCTGCGTGGCAACAAAAGCAAGGTGTATCCGTTCGACAGCGCCGCGTTGTCTCAGGCGTTGACGCGGCGCTCGGCGCTGACGCGTGACTGGCAGATGTTCTTCGAGACCTATGCGGTGCTTTTGATGCCGGTGTCCGGCGAATTGCCGTTTCCCGATCAACTCGACGTCAAGGACGACGCATCGTTCGAACGCGTGTGGCGGGCGCAGACGCCGATGGTCGGCATCCCCTTGATGGGATTGCCCGGGCTCACGGTATCGACTGGCCTGGTCGGCCGCGTTCCCGTCGGCGTTCACATCGTCTCGGGCCGTTACCGCGAGGATCTGAGTCTGCTGGCGGGCGAAGCGATCGAGGCAGGCGGTACGCCGGCGTCCCCGGTCGATCCTGTCGAGTCCTGATAGGAACATCGCATGGCAGGTGTCTTTGATTTCTCCGCAGCCACGCTGGCTGGCGAGGTTTGCGACCTCAAGCAGTTCGACGGTCAGGTGTTGCTGATCGTCAATACTGCGAGCGCGTGCGGATTCACGCCGCAGTACAAGGATCTCGAAGAACTGTACCGGACCATGAAACCGCGCGGCTTTTCCGTGCTCGGCTTTCCTTGCAACCAGTTCGGAAGTCAGGAGCCCGGATCGTCCGCGGACATCCAGCAGTTCTGCGAGACCAAATACGATGTGACATTTCCGATGTTCGCCAAGATCGACGTCAACGGCGACAACGCGCATCCGCTCTATAAATACCTGAAGAGCGCGAAATCCGGGTTGCTGGGTTCGTCGATCAAGTGGAATTTTACGAAATTTCTAATCGACCGGCAGGGCAACGTCGTTGCCCGTCATGCACCGACGACAAATCCGAAAACACTGACCAAAGAAATCGAGGCCCTGCTTTGACCGACGAGACCACGAACGACCAGTTGCCCGACCGTCTGTCAACGGATCCGCAAAGCCCTTACTACAACGCCGAAGTTCTCGCGCGCGATGTGGGCATCCGCTTCAAGGGCGTCGAGAAGAACAACGTCGAGGAGTATTGCGTCAGCGAGGGATGGGTGCGTGTCACCGCCGGCGCGGCCAAGGATCGTCACGGCAATCCACTGACGATCAAGGTCAGCGGTGTCGTCGAGCCGTATTTCCGGACCAAGGATTGAGCTGCATGTCCGTCCGTATCGTCGATGTGCGCGAGATCACCAAGCCGATCTCGTCGCCGATCCGCAACGCCTATATCGACTTCACCAAGATGACGACCAGCCTCGTGGCTGTCGTTACCGACGTCGTCCGCGACGGCAAGCCGGTGGTGGGTTATGGTTTCAATTCCAACGGCCGTTACGGGCAGGGCGGTCTGATCCGCGAACGTTTTGCCAACCGACTCACCGACGCCGATCCGCAAGCGCTGCTGGATGCAACCGGCGGCAATCTCGACCCGGACAAGGTCTGGGCGGCGATGATGTCGAACGAAAAGCCGGGCGGACACGGCGAGCGCTCCGTCGCGGTCGGCACCATCGACATGGCGGTGTGGGATGCGGTCGCCAAGATCGCAGGCAAACCGCTGTTCCGGTTGCTGGCGGAGCGCCACGGCCGCACGGCAAACCCCAAAGTGTTCGTCTACGCGGCCGGCGGCTATTATTATCCGGGCAAGGATCTCACGATGCTGCGCGCTGAAATGCGCGGCTATCTCGATCGCGGCTACAACGTCGTCAAGATGAAGATCGGCGGCGCTTCGATTGCAGAAGATCGCGAACGTATCGAGGCGGTGCTGAAAGAAATCGGCCCTCAGGCGCAGCTCGCTGTGGATGCCAACGGCCGCTTCGATCTGGAAACCGCGATCGCCTACGCCAAGATGCTGCGGGACTATCCGCTGTTCTGGTACGAGGAAGCCGGCGATCCGCTTGATTATCAGGTGCAGGCGGCATTGGCCGAGTTCTATCCCGGGCCGATGGCGACGGGTGAAAACCTGTTCAGCCATCAGGACGCGCGCAACCTGATCCGTTACGGCGGCATGCGGCCCGACCGCGACTGGCTGCAATTCGATTGCGCGTTATCGTACGGACTGTGCGAATACCAGCGCACGCTCGAGATGCTCGAAGCTCATGGCTGGTCGCCGAGCCGCTGCATTCCGCACGGCGGGCATCAGATGTCGCTGAATATCGCGGCTGGTCTCGGTCTCGGCGGCAACGAGAGCTATCCCGATCTGTTCCAGCCTTACGGCGGATTCCCCGACGGCGTGCGCGTCGAGAACGGACATATCACCATGCCCGATCTGCCGGGCATCGGCTTCGAAGGAAAGGCCGATCTGTACAAGGAAATGAGGGCACTGGCCGCTTGAGGCAAACCCAAGGCAAGCTAAAAGTCATGCGGCGGGATTATGGCAGGCCGGGACGCACCTGAAACGGCTCCGCCCGCACAAAGTTCAAGCTTAAAACAATCGGGTTTCCGGCTATGCTGGGATCGCCGACCGGATTCACTCCGGCGAATGCGGTCGATCGGTGCGCCGGTTGCGGGGAGAGGTGGCGAATGAGCGTGGTGCCGTTGCGACCGGGTGTGCAGACCGAGCCGTCATCCGGACACGCGCAGCCCGTCGCGATGATCGAGATCGATCATGTGTCTCAGATGTTCGAAACATCGGGACGCCGGAGTCATCTCGCGCTGTCGGATATCTCGCTGACCATCGAGGACGGCGCATTCGTCTCCATTCTCGGACCGTCCGGATGCGGCAAGTCGACCTTGCTCTACATCGTCGGCGGCTTCGTCACGCCGACCGCGGGCAGAGCCAAGGTGAAGGGCCGGGCGATCACCGGCCCCGGGCCGGATCGCGGGCCGGTGTTTCAGGAGTTCGCGCTGTTTCCCTGGAAGAACGTGCTCGGTAACGTGATGTACGGTCTGCGTCAGCAGGGCGTGAAGCGCGGCGAGGCCGAAGCGCAGAGCCGCCGCCTGATCGAGATGGTCGGGCTGAAGGGCTATGAATCGTTCTATCCGAAGGAATTATCCGGCGGCATGAAGCAGCGCGTCGCGATCGCGCGCACGCTGGCCTATCATCCCGAAGTGCTGCTGATGGACGAGCCGTTCGGCGCGCTCGATGCCCATACGCGGACGCGGCTGCAGAACGATCTGCTCAACATCTGGGAACGCGATCGCAAGACGGTGCTGTTCGTCACGCACTCCGTGGATGAAGCGGTGTTCCTGTCGGACAAGGTGGTGGTGATGACGCGCTCGCCGGGCCGCATCAAGCAGATCGTCGACATCGACCTGCCGCGCCCGCGCCGCCGCGCCGATCTGCTGCTCGACCCGCACTACCAGAAATACGTCGTGGATATCGAGAAGCTGATCGACGACGTGCTCGAAGACGAGTTGCATCCATGAGCGCGAGCCTGATTGGCCGGCGGTTGTCGCCGCTGCTGGCCTGCATTGGCCTGCTGTGCATCTGGCAGGCGGCGGCGCTTGTGTTGAAGACCGACAGTTTTCCGACCGCGCTGGAGGCGATCCGGGCGATCCCGTCGATCCTCGGCGATCACGAGGCGCTGCTCAACATTCTCGACTCGCTGCGACGCATGGTGATCGGGCTCGTGCTGGCGGCGCTGGTGTCGATTCCGCTCGGCCTGATGATGGGGCGCAGCCGCGCCATTGCCTCGTTCTTCAATCCGCTGCTGATGGTGGTCTATCCCGTGCCGAAGGCGGCGTTGATGCCGGTTATCATGCTCTGGCTCGGCGTCGGCGATGTCTCGAAAACGCTGGTGATCTTTCTCGGCGTCAGCATCCCGATCATCTATCACAGTTTTCAGGGCGCGAAGGCGGTCGAGGAAAAGATGCTGTGGTCGGGCGCCGCGATGGGATTGTCGGCGCCGCAGCGCATGTTCCGCATCGTGCTGCCGGCGGCGCTGCCGGAAATTCTCACCGGTTGCCGCACGGGTCTGGTGCTCGCGCTGATCACCATGGTGACGAGCGAGATGATCGCACGGCAGAACGGCGCGGGTAACATCCTGTTCAATGCGCTCGACATGGCGCAATACGAAACGGTATTCGCGATGATCATCATCATCGGCGCGATGGGGATCGTTCTCGATGCGGCCTTTGAAAAGCTGCGCGCAAGGCTGGTCCGATGGTCGGAGCCGGACGTCGACATTCCCGTGAGCTTCTCATGAACGCGCGAGTCGTTTCGACCGATATCGTTCTCGGTATCTTGCCGATCGCGCTGCTCGTCGCGCTCTGGCAGGCGCTGGTGACGTTCGGCTACGCGCCGGTCTCGCTGCTGCCGCCGCCGGGACTGGTGTTTGCGCGGCTGGCGCAGCAACTGGTCTCGTCGGGATACTTGCACGACATCGCAGCGACCCTGTTCCGGCTGTTCGCCGGATTCGGTATCGCGGTTATTCTGGGCGTCACGATCGGACTCGCGGCTGCGGTCAGTCCCGGCATCAACGCGGTTGTTCGCCCTGTGGTGCGCGTGCTGGCGCCGCTGCCGAAGGTCGCGCTGTATCCCGCGATGCTGCTGCTGCTGGGTTTCGACCACGCCTCCAAGATCACGCTGGTCGCGGCCGATGCGCTGTTTCCGATCCTGCTGTCCACTTACTACGGCGCATCGATGGTCGAACAGAAACTGATCTGGTCCGCGATGGCGGCGGGCACGCCGCGCAGCCAGGTCCTGTTCAAGGTCGTGCTGCCCGCCGCGCTGCCGTCGATCCTGACCGGATGCCGCATCGGGCTGGTGATTTCCTGCATCGTGGTGTTTCTGGCCGAGATGATCACCTCGAGCGACGGGCTCGGGCATGTTCTGGTGGCGGCGGCGCGGACGTTTCAAACCGTCGATATGTTCGTGCCGCTGATCACGATCTCGCTGTTGGGATTGATCCTCAACGGCCTGCTGCATGGATTGAGGACGTATTTGCTGCGCGGATTTCCCGAGGTGTGAGGAATATCGGAGCAGTTATCGCCCGATTTTTGTCAATAGCGTCGCCAGGGTTGCTTCACCTCTCCCCACTGGGGAGAGGTCGACCGGCGAAGATGGTCGGGTGAGGGCGCTTTTATTTGTCGATACGTCGTAACTCCTCACCCCAACCCTCTCCCAATGGGAGAGGGAGCTCGCCTCATTGCGAGGCAAGCGCTTCTGCAAAAATGCGAAAGACCTACGACAATCTCAAATCCAGCAGCCGCCGTCCTTCGGTCTTCAAAAGCTTCTTCACCGCGCCGGATGCAACGACTTCGTCGTCGTTGGCAAAAGCCTCGTGGTTTTTCTCGATATCGTCGAGGTGGTAGAGATAGTTGACCATGAGTCCTGCGGACTCGCTCACGCCTTTGGGCGAGAGATCGCCCATCCAGTCGATCCGCTCCAGCCGCGCGCCGTTGCCGAGATGGAATCGTGCCACTGAATCCACCGGCTTGCCGCGCGCGTTCTTGGCCTTGAGGAAATAATACGCCGCCAGCGGCTCGATCACCGCGCGCAGTTGCTCGGACAACTCGGTGTCCTCGAACCAGTTTGGCTGCTCGAGTTTTGCGAGCAGTGCGCGATCCTCGTCGGTGACCGGAAGATCGGCTTTCTTGAGCCAGCGCATGAAGCCCGGCACCGGCGACAGCGTCACGAAGGTGTCGAGCCTGGGCAGGTCGCGGCGCAACTCCTCGACCACCTGCTTGATCAGGAAATTGCCGAAGGAGATGCCGGCCAGCCCGCGCTGGCAGTTGGAGATCGAATAGAACACGGCGGTACGCGCGCGCTCGATCGCGACCGGCTGACGGTCTTCCGCGAGCAATGGTGCGATCGCGCCCGGAATGGCTTCGGTCAGCGCCACCTCGACGAAAATCAGCGGCTCGTCATTGAGGGCGGGATGGAAAAAGGCGTAGCAGCGCCGGTCCACGGGGTCGATGCGCCGGCGAAGATCGTCCCAGTCGTGGATGCGGTGCACGGCCTCATAGCGGATCAGCTTTTCCAGCATGATCGCCGGCGCCGACCAGTCGATCTTGCGCAGCACGAGAAACCCCCGGTTGAACCATGAAGACAGCAGATGCACGAGATCGCGATCGACGGAATCGAGATCCTTGCGATCCTTCTTGAGATCGATCAGGTCCGTTCGCATGTCGACGAGTTCGCCGGTGGCGCCGGGCGCACGGTTGAGCCGGCGAAACAGTTCCTGACGCAGCGGCTCGGATGCAAAATGAAGATCGCCGCCAGCGCCGCCGACGCCATTTCGCCACGCTTCGATCGCCTGGTCGACCTTGTCGCGATCAGGTCCGAACTTGCGGGCCAACGCCTCAAAGAACGCGGCGCGCTCGGTCACGTCGAGGCGCCGATACGTATTGAGAACCTCGCGGGCATAGGCGGTGCCCGACGCCTCGCCCCGGCCGGACAGCAATTCCTCGCAGAGTTCAATGGCGCCGGCTGCGTCGTGCTTCTCTTCGGCCGACCACGAGGTGCGGCGCAGCAGTGTGCGGCCGCGCTCGGATATCGTGGATAGAAGTCCGGAGAAGAAGTCGTTCCTCATGATGCCTTTACCCGGCCAGATCCGTCATACCTAAGACTATATACTGAATCAGAAAGCGTATTGCGCGCAAATTTGAGGCATGAAAGGATTGCAATAGCGAAGTTGAAGAGAACAACTTTCCGGGATCAGGGACGGGGAAATCGAGATGAAGCGTATCGCGTTGAAGTGTGCCGTTGTTGCCGGATTGGCCGCGTGTGCGATGTCGGGGATTTCATCCGCATTCGCGCAGCAGACCATCCGCGTCGGCTGGACCATTCCCGCCGAGGAGTCCAAATACTGGATGATGAAGCGGCCCGCCGAATTCCCCGATATCGGCAAGGACTACAAGATCGAGTGGGTGCAGTTTCAGGGCACCGCGCCGATGACGCAGGCGCTGGCTGCCGGCGCGCTCGATTGTGCGACGCAATCGCCGCTTGCGCTGGCGCAGGGCGCGGTCAACGGCAATCTTCAGGCTTATATCGTCGCGCAGCACGTCTCCGAAAAGCCGGGCAGTTTCTCGGTCTACTGGGCCGTCAAGGACGACTCGCCGATCAAGACCATTGCCGATCTCAAGGGCAAGACGCTGTCGATCAACACGCTCGGGTCCGGCATCTACGGACCGCTGGCGATTCTGCTCCGGCAGAACGGCGTCGATCCGGAGAAGGATATCAAGCTGGTCGAGATCGGCTTTTCGCTGTCGGAGGACGCGCTGCGCTCGGGCCGCGTCGATGCGGCGGTCATGAACCAGCCGTTCGCGGCACGCATGGAAGCCAAGGGCGGCACGCGAAAACTGTTCTCGCTGTCCCAGCAGCAGCCGGACATCGTTCACATCCTCGATGCCTGCCGCAAGGATTTCGTCGACAAGAACCCGGAGCTGGCGAAGCACTACGTGCGCGACCTTACGCTCGGCATGAAGAAGGCGTTGGCCAATCGCGATGAGACGTTGAAGGTCGTGAACGAGGTGATGAAGGCGCCGATCCCGGTGCTCGAGACTTACCTGTTGAAGAGCAACGATTTTGCGCGCGACCCCGGTGCCGCGCCGAACTTCCCCGCGATCCAGAAGATGCTCGATACCTATACGGAAGCCGGCCTGCTTCCAAAGAAGGTGGATGTCGCGCAGTTCAAGGGCCCGATCGTCGCGCCGTTGCAGTAGCTTTTTCACCTCTCCCCACCGGGGAGAGGTCGGCCGCCGTAGCCAACGGGTCCGGCTCTGTCGGCCCGATGATAAACTCGGCGAAGGCGGTCGGGTGAGGGGCCTATCGAGAGGTCGTAACCCCTCACCCCAACCCTCTCCCTATGGGAGCGGGAGCTGTCGTTGCCGCGTAGCGGGCCTCTCTGTTAAATCATAAATTGCGCTGGTTTCTTATGCCAAGGGCTTTCGCGGGCTGCTGTGAATCAGCAGGTCGAGTGCGGACTTGATCGTCAGCTTCTCGTCATCGCTGAATTGGCTGAGGAGTTCCGCCTCGTGCCGGCTGGCGGTGCGCTGAACCGGCTTGACGCGTGTACGCCCTTTCGCGGTGAGGTGAAGCGTGACCCGCCGCCGGTCCTTCGCGGCGCCGCGGCGCTTCAGCAAACCGTCGCGTTCCATGCGGTCCAGCACCTTGGTCAGTCGCGGCTGTTTCATCAGCGCCATCGCCGCGAGTTCGCCGACCGACAACCCCTCGACGTCGCTCAGGCACGCCAGCACCCGCCATTCCGTCACCGACATGTCCCAGGTTTTCAGCGCCGCGTGAAATTCGTTCGAAACGATCAGGCTCGCCCGCGCCAGCAGATAGGCGAGATAATTCCGGGCGAAGCTGTCGCCCGCGGGCGAAACCGCCTTTACGTTATTCGTGGCCATTTTTCGCCGTGGCATGGATGCGCCCACCCGATGTGCTTTAACATTAAAAATATTCCTTTTCATGAAACATGGCCACTCCTATGATCCGCCCGAATTCAGCGGCGGCGGGAGAGATGCATGGCGGATCGCATCGAGGCGAAATGGATCGACGCATTCTCTGAGATATTTGAGCGCTGCGCCGTCAAGCCGGGCGACACCGCGGCCATCCTGTCCGAAACGCAGTCACGCGCGCTGAACGTTCAACTCGCCGAACTCGCGCTGCTGCGCATGGGCGCCAAACCGTTTCACATCGTGGTGCCGACGCCGCGCAACAAGCAGGTCGTGCCGGTGCGTTCGACCGGCGCAAGCGAGGCGATCCAGCGGCTTGGGCCTGTGGTCACGGCCTTGCAGCAGGCGGGATTCGTGGTGGACTGCACCATCGAAGGCCTGATGCATGCGCCGGAGACTCCGGACATTCTGAAAGCGGGCGCGCGCATTCTGGTGATCTCCAACGAGCATCCGGAGGCGCTGGAGCGGATGATTCCGGACAGCGCGCTGGAAAAGCGCGTGCGCGCCGCGGCCAAGATGCTGCGCGGGACCAAACGCATGAAGGTCACCTCGAAGGCCGGCACCGATCTCGACGTCAACATGGAAGGCGCGCCGACAGTCGGCGTCTGGGGCTGGACCGACCGGCCGGGCACGCTGGCACACTGGCCGGGCGGCATCGTGGTGAGCTTTCCGAAAAGCGGCGGCGTCAACGGCCGGCTGGTGATGGCGGCGGGCGACATCAACCTCACGTTCAAGCGCTATCTCACCTCGGCGGTGGATATGACGATCAAGGACGATTATGTCACCGAGCTGAAGGGCGAGGGCGCCGACGCCGAGATGATGAAGCGCTATCTCGCGGCATGGGGCGACCGCGAGGCCTATGCGGTCTCGCATGTCGGCTGGGGCATGAATCCGAACGCGCGCTATGAGGCGCTCGCGATGTACGATCTCAACGATACCAACGGCACCGAGATTCGCGCGGTGGCCGGCAACTTTTTGTTCTCAACCGGCGCCAACGAATTCGCCGGACGCTATACCGCCGGACATTTCGACCTGCCGATGTTCGGGACGACGATCGAACTCGATGGCACCGTGGTGATCCGCGACGGCGAGGTGCAGGACGTGTTCGGGTAAGCGCCGTTTCCTTCACCTCTCCCCATGGGAGAGGGGGCGCTCTTTGTCGCGCGGCAAACGTCTTCGGAGAAATCGAAAATGCCTCAATCCCGATCCCGCACCGGCTTCCGTGCCAGCTCAAAATGCCGGAGCAGATCGACGAACGCCTTCAGCCGCGCCTCGCGATAGGCGTCGATATCCATGCCCGCGTAATCGAGAAAACCCTGCCGCGCCGAGAGGCCGATTTTCCCTTCGGCCATGTTGCGGCCGATAATGTCGGGCGCGGCATAGCGGTCGCTGTTCAGCGCGCCGGACAGATATTTGCTCGCATAATGCAAAATGTCTCCGCCGCCCCAGTCGATGAATTCGAGCAGGCCGAGCACGGCGAAGCGAAATCCGAACCCGTATTTGATCGCCTTGTCGATCTCGTCCGCCGAGGCCACGCCTTCCTCGACCATGCGGGCTGCCTCGTTCATCGCAAGCGCCTGAATGCGCGGCACGATGTAGCCGGGGGATGCCGCGCAGACCACGGGCACCTTGCCGATGCCTTCCAGCATCGCTTTCACGCGCTGCGTCACGGCGGGATCGGTGACCTTGCCGGGCGACAGTTCGACCAGCGGCACCAGATAGGCCGGGTTGAGCCAGTGCGCGTTGAGAAAACGCGCGGGGTGCTCGACCGCGCCGGACAGGTCGTCGACCAGGATGGTCGAGGTGGTCGAGGCGATGATCGGCGTAGGGCCGGCGAGACGCGAGGCTTTTGCCAATGCCTCGCGCTTGAGATCCACCACCTCCGGAACGCCCTCGAAGATAACAGCGGCGTCGCGTAACGCCTCGGCAGCCTCGGCTTCCGGCACCACGCGCACGCGCGACAGGATCGGCGCAACGTCATCGGCAGTTAGGAGACTGACCCGCGCCAGCATTTTAAGCGTCGTCGCGATATCGTTGCGCGCCTCGGTCACGAGCTTGTCGAATGCCGCGGGCTCGCGCGGCTTGAAATCGACGATCGCCACATCGTGGCCGGCATAGGCGAACGCGGTCGCGATGCCGCGGCCCATGCGCCCGGCGCCGAGGGTCGCGATTTTTCCGCGCGAGGTCATAAGCAGCGTCCATCCGTATAATGCAGCGCGCGCCCTCGCTCCGCTTGCGGGGACGAGACGAGCAAAGCTCGCTCTGAGAGGGCTGGGGTGAGGGGGTGTATCGACAGAAGGAGCCCCTCACCCGGATTGCTCAGGCGCGCAATTGCGCTGCCGAGCAATCCGACCTCTCCCCGTAAACGGGAAGAGGTGGAGAGGGGGGTATGACGCAACACGGAGCGCTGTTTTGGAGCGCTTGCTTTCCGGTTACCCCACTCCCTGACCCTCCCCCACAAGGGGGGAGGGAACGGAAGGGCCGCATCCGGGGCGGGGGACGCGCGTTGTTGTGTCGAGTTCATCTGAATCCATCCTTCAGCAGCTTCTGCAGCGCTGCCCTGTCCAGTCCTCCGAGTCCGAGACTTTCCAGCGTGCGCCCGTCGTGCAGAAAATCTTCGCCGCAGATGGCGCCGCCGATGGCGAGAAAGGATTTCATCAGCGGCGTCCCGACGCCCGCCAACGCCGCAACCGATACGAAAAACGACAGCCCGACGCGCAAGTCCTCACGCATGTAGCGATGCTCGCGCAGGATGATGCGCTCGCGCCAGTCGCCCGAGTCCGTGAGGCGATCGTGCGAGCCGCGGCCGTACATCCATTCCTCGCCCTCGCTCGCGTAGTGATGCGCCAGCGGAAAATGAGGCGCGCCATAGCCGAGCCGCTCGCGGATCGCGATACGCTCCGCGTCGAGTGCGTCGGTGACGCGGCGGATACTGGCTTGCGTGCCTTCCTTGTGAATGTCCCAGCGCTCGAAATGCTCGATCGGCCCGGCATTCATCACGATCAGCGGCGGATGGATGATCGGCCCGGCGTTCATCAGCGCGCCCGACAGCGCGTCACCGCAGGGCTCGATCACGCCGGGAAATGCCTTTCCGATGACGGCGAGCGCGTAATCCGCGTTTTTCAGCGGAAACACGCCGACAGGCAGACGCTTGGCGCGAATGGTGATCGCGACTTCAAATGGGCCGTGCTTGCGGGTCAGCCACGGCAGCGTGCCGGTCTCGGCAAAGCTGACGTCGGCGCGATTGCCGGCGTCATGCGCAGCCCTGGCAAACATCATGGAGCCGAAAGTGGCCGGCGGCAGGAACACCACCTGTCCCTCAGTCAGATGCGGGGCGAGTTGTTTCGCGATATCGGCTTGCGCAAAAGCGGGCGCGGGACACAGGATCAACTCGGCTTCTCGTACCGCTTCCGCCATGTCTGATGTGACCAGTGCAAGCGGCGCGTCGTGGCGGCCTTTGGAGTCTTTCACCATGATGCGCGAGCCGGCCGCGCGATGCGCTGCGACGGCCTCGGTGTCGCGCCGCCACAACCGGACCTCATGGCCCTGCAGGGCAAAATCGCCTGCGGCTGCGAACGAGCCGTTGCCGCCGCCGAGA
>JAFEFK010000910.1 GCA_018240625.1 Pseudomonadota bacterium | reverse complement strand
GAGAATCGGCTGCGCTCCGCCGACGGAATCTTGTTCGCAGACGCAGCGACGGTTTCCACACCCACAGTGTAAAGATTGTTTGACAGCCTTTCGTCGCAGTGCTGCGATATCGGCCGAGGAAATCGAGCAGCTGCCGGCGATCGGGCGCCGTACTGGGGAAAATCTCGTCTTGCGACTACTCGAAAATGCACCGCGCCACTCCCTATGTGCGGGCTGATGACAAGAAGGCTAAGCTCCGTTCCGAAAACTGTCAACCTAACTATACGTAAATTAAACTTGACGGTTTTGAAAGGCGGGGACTTAATGTTTTGGGGAGTGAAAAAAATGACCGATGTGAACGAGCAATCCTTCTCAGCCGGCATCAATTCGGACAGCGCCGTAGCTCAGACTGCGCGCCCACATCGCAATCGGATTCCCGCACCGATCTTGCGTTTCAGATCGACGCTGCAGCCTATCAGCGTCGTTCGAACCATCCGGACGCGGATCATTCCCAAGATCGTGCTCGCACTTCGCAGCACGCCGAAGACTCCAGAAGCCGCCAAGCAAGATGGCCCCGACGCGATCTCGCGATTCGCCTCATTGGTAATGGGCGAGCAGGAAGCCGCGGCTTTCCGGTTTGTTCAAGAAATGATGGCCCAGGGCAGCTCGGTGGAATCGGTGTTTCTCGATTTGTTAGCACCTACCGCGCAATATCTCGGCGAACTGTGGGAGTCCGATGCGACTGATTTTGCCAATGTAACAATTGGCGTCGGTCGCTTGCAGCTCATCATGCGTCAGCTCTGCGATAAATTTTGCGAGCACGAAAGGCCGGCCAACTGCGGTGAATCGGCGCTGCTGACAACGACTCCCGGCGAACAACACAGTTTCGGATTGTCGATGGTGGCTGAGTTCTTTCGGCGCTCCGGCTGGAATTTGTGCACCGGGCCGTTTTCATCGCACCAGGAACTAACATCTCTTGTGCATAACCATTGGTTCGACGTCGTCGGCTTCTCCGTCAGCAGCGACCGCAGGCTCAATGAGCTCAAGCAGGACATTCACGATATCCGGCGCGACTCGCGAAACAAGAACGTCGGCATCATGCTCGGCGGCCCGATGATGATCCGCGACCCAGGTCTCGTTGAATCGATGGGCGCCGATATGATGTCGCTCGACGCAGCGACCGCGCCGCAACAGGCACACGACCTGATCGAACGCAGGAAAAATAGCTGACCGGCTTCGTTTTGCGCTTGGCTTGCAAAGAGCGCGCTGCGATGATGCCCACAGAAAGCAGTAAACGAACTGCGAAGCGACCTAGAGCGACCCTCAGGAGAATGCAGAGATGACGGTTGCCATAGCGGACGGTTCCTCGCCGGTCAGCGTCGCCACCGCACTCTATCTCCGTACCAAGATCCTTCATCTCGAGGCCGAGCGCTCAGGCATTATTCGTGATCTGCTGCACGGAAGCGCAAATCGCGACGGCTACATCCTGCTGCTGCGAAATCTCCTGCCCGCCTACCAAGCGATGGAACAAGGTCTTGCGCGGCATCGCAAGACACCCGGCATCGGGGCCCTTGCGCATTACCGGCTCGACCGGGCGCCTGCGATCGAGTCGGATCTCGAAGCTCTTTGTGGCGAAACGTGGCAACAAGACATTCCGTTGCTTCCCGCAGGCGACAATTACGCTCGCCGGGTAACGGAGGCCGCACGAGGCAACGGCGCGCGGCTGATTGCCCATGCCTATACGCGATATCTCGGAGATCTCAGCGGCGGACTGATCCTGCAACGGCTGCTGGCGCGATCGCTGAAGCTCCGGCCTGCCGAATTATCGTTTTATGACTTTCCGGGATATTCCGATCTTGCGGCGCTTAAAGCCGCGTATCGCGAAGCTATCGACCGCGCAGGCGCGCTTGCCGGTGAACAGGAGGCTGTCGTCGAGGAGGGCGCTGTCGCCTTTATCCTCAATATCGACTTGTCCTGCGCGGTGCAGGCGGCGCTACAACCAACCGCCCATGCTGCGGAATAGATCCGCCGGGACTGATCCATGTCATTTCTTGGTATCACCACCGTCGGACGTGCGCGACGAATGCCAGATCAAATGTTCCAGCACCTCGGCCGTGCGAAGCGTTGAGTTGCGTACGCTCTCGAGCATTTCCGCGATACGCCCGGTCTCAACGCCATAGGTAATCTCCAGCGCCGCGAGCTGGGCGTTCTCGACGACGGACGACAACAGATTCTGATAGACAAGGTCGGTCTTTGAATCGAGCCGCACGCTGTTGATACGGTGGCTCTTGATGATGCCTTCCTGAAACCGGCTGCGCGCCGCCTCGGCGGCCTTGCGGTCGGTGATATCGGAAAAGATCAGCACAAAGCCGAGCACCCGATCCCGCGAAGGTTCAACCGGTTCGGCGCGGATCATCAGCGGCTTTTCGCGGTTGCCTTCGCTACGCAGCAAAAGCTCCCCGCGCCAGGCGCGACGATGGTTAAGCAGTTCATCGACATTCCAGATGAAATCATCGGGTCTGTGAAAAGCCGCCGCCAGATCCTTGAGCTGGTGCAGCGCGCGATCATCCTTCGGTAGCATGGTCCTGAAGGCGTCGTTCATCAGCAGAATCTTGCCCTCGATATCAGCGATGATGACCGGTTGCCCTGAAACCCTGATCTGGCTGCTGAATTTCTCAAGCTGATTTTGTGCAATCAAGGTGCGAACCGCACGCGACTGCAGCACGATATCGGCAACCGACTGGCCGATCAGGCGAGCCGCCGCGAGGTCTGCCGGCGTCCAGGGCTCTGACGTGCCTTCCACCAGTTGATGCCATTGCGCAAAGGATCGGCGGGGCGACAGATCGGCAGGATTGTCACCGATCACGACCGGTGAGAGCGGATCGCCGCCCCAGGTGACGGTCCGGATACGTTCGGGACGAAACCAGATCAGAAACTCACCGGCATTGTCCGAGATCGGCGTGACAACGATCCCGCTCGCCTCCTTGATGATCCCTTCGAATTCAGGAGCATCACTTCCCAACGATGCCGTCGCAAAAACCGACACACGCGGCTTTGCGTTCAGCCAGTTGCCAATGTCGCGAATTTCCTGCGTGCCGGGAACTTCACCCGTCGTAATAACCTGCCCCTCATAGATCAACGCGCTTCCGGTGGCGCCGAGCGGCGGCAGGATTGATTGCGAGCTGTCGAAAATCGCCGCGCGCCAATCACCCTCGCGCGAGATCGCCTCGACCAAGCGTTGCTCGAGACGTTGGACGAAAAGCTCCGACTGACTTTGCGCGAAGCTTTCGAGCGCGGCAATTCGGGTTGCGATTGCTTCGGCGAGAAGCTCGCATACCGCACGCAACTCGAAGTGGATGAAGCGTGGCTCGTAATGATGGCAGGCCACCAAACCCCACAGCTTGCCGCCAACGACCAGTGAGACCACCAGCGTGGCTCTCACACCCATGTTCTTCAGATATTGCAGGTGAATGGGCGACATGCTGCGCAGAAAACAAAGCGACATGTCGAGATCGCGCCCGGTCAACGGCGAAAGCCGCGGCTGCAGCGGCACGGGTTCATAGCCGACATCGACCAGCACGCGAACGCGTGTTCGCTCATAGAGCCGGCGTGCCATCTGCGGAATGTCGGACGCCGGATACCAGTTGCCGAGATAAGGCTCGAGTTCCGGCTTGCGGCGCTCGGAAAACACTTCGCCATGACCTTCATCGTCGAACCGGTACACCATCACGCGGTCGTAACCGGTGCGTTCCTGAAACAGCGTCGCGGTGTCGTCGCATAACGTGCGAAGTGTCGAAGCACCCCGGATTTTATCCAGCGCGCTTGCGATCTGCCGCGACAGATCGACCGACGGCCCTGCCCGCTCGAGTTCGATGACAAGTCCACCCTCCGGCGGGCGATGCAGCAATCCGTCGAATTGCGCCGATGGCTTGCCAATATGGCAGCGCACCGCGATCGGCATGCCCTGCGATGTCGGATCCAGATGCGGCAGAATGCGCAGCAACAGATCGCCGTCCAGATCGGCCAACAGCATTCCGACGACCTGGGTGAGGTTCAGAAACGCCGCCGCATTGGCGCTGGCCTGGATGACCCTGTGATCGGGCTCGCTGACAACCAACAGCGCGCCGTGAGGCTGAATGGAACCCGCGAGATGAATCTCTTCCCGTTCGCAGTTCGAAAGATCGGCTTTTCCGAACGCTGGGGTAGCGAGGGAATTAGACGCCAAATCAGTCCTCAGATATTTCCTCGGAGTCCGGCCCCTTGTCTTCAAGACCGTATCGATTGAGCTTTGCATAAAGGCTCTGTCGGCTCAATCCCAATAGTTCTGCGGTTGCAGTGCGGTTGCCGCCGGCCAATTCGAGCGCCTGCTTCACATAGTGCTGCTCGACGATACTGACTGCGTTCTTGACCAGTTTGCGCAGCGACGATTTGCCGATTTGCTCGCTGACCGGGCCGAGGGCGCCGCGCAACATATCGCCTTCGCCATAAGCGGGCAGCCTGCGGGCCACGTTACGAAGCAGCACGCCAACATGTTTTTCGTCGCCGTCATTCTGAGCGGCGGAAATTTCGATCTCGGTATCGGTTCCGAGTTCGCCACGAATCGTTGTGGTGAACAGCCTGACGGTTCCGTGCCGTTGGATATTAGCGAACAGTGCATTCAAATCCGCGCCCGGCTGCCAGAGCCATCGGCCCAATGACTCACCGATGGCCGAGCCTTTCGCGCCGATCTGAATCAGGTCGAGGAAGGCCTGATTGGCGTGCCGGATAATTCCTGTATTGTCCAACGCCACAAAGCCGTCGGGCAATCGATCGATCAACTTCTCGACGGTCGAACCCGTCGTCTGTTCGCTTTCAACGCCCGCATTCGCCGCGGCGGTAAACTGCAATAAGAATACATGTCCCGGGTCGGAGGCGATCAACGACCCGCGAAGCATCCACGATTTTGCGTCCGGCCCGAGGTGAACAAGAATGCTGAGGGCCTTCCCCCGTTCGCGTACGCGATTGAGCATTTCGCGCACCGCTTCGCGATCCTCCGACGCCACTTCATGAAGAAACTCGCGGCCGCCCAGATCTTCATTGCACCGCCGCGAAGAATTCAGCGCCTCCACCGCGGCGCGGTTGGCTTCGACGATACGCAAGTTGGCCGGGGACACGATGACGACGGCCTCGTCCGAGGCATCGAAAACCAAACGATAGCGGGTTTCGATCTCACGAAGTTTCCAGTAATCCCGCTCCATGGTCTGCTGCGCAGCGATCAGGCGTGACTGCAATTCGGCCACCGCCTGCAGGTTCTTGCCGATTACGAGCATTCCGGCCCTGCCGCCAAGCAGAACGGTCGTGAATTCCATCGGGATTTCGAGGCCGCTCGGAAATCGCTGATTGATCTGCCGGAAGGCGGAAATGCCGCTGGCGCGCGCATCGTCAACCATACGCTTGACCTTATCGCCACCCATGTCGCCGGCGATTTCGATCCACGGCCGACCGAGCCAGCCATCGACGCTTTCACCATGCATGGCCGGGGACAGAGTAGCCTCGCGGATCACGCCCTCCATATCCAAAAGCAGCGTAATGTCGGGTTGCATCGTCGGTAGGGCGGCCATTTCAGCCTTCTGTGAGGTGCATTCGCGGGGAAATTCGCCATCCATCATGTGATGACTGTCATAAATACTGCAAGCAACGCGCGCCAATGAAACCTGACACTATTGGTATGCCAGCATACAGCATTGCGCAGAGCTGTTTATCAAAGTCAAGAAATGTCTTTGTTTTTTCGATTCCAACTGTCAAATATACTTGACAATATCAGGGAACTAATACGGCGGAGACACCGTTAGTGATCAAACAGTAATCAAGGAAGGAGAACGAGCGCGATACCCTGCTTAAGTCGGGGTCAAAATACGCACCAATAATGACAACAGAGTTTGATATTTTCATATGTCAAAGTATCTTGACGATACTTGAAAACCCGGAAGACAAAAGTCAGGGAGAACCACGTGGCGATCAAACATTCTTTAGCTTTAGCTGGTCTTGCAACGGCCGTGACCTTGTCGAGCGCTTCCGCCCAGGACGCCACCAAGGGCGCCCAGGTTTTCAAGCAGTGCATGACTTGTCACCGCATCGGACCCGATGCCAAGAACCTGATCGGACCGGTGCTGACCGGCGTGATCGGTCGGCAGTCCGGCACCTACCCCGGCTTCGCCTATTCGGCACTGAACAAAGCTGCCGGCGAGAATGGGCTGGTGTGGTCGAATGACCTGATCATGCAGTACCTGCCGGATCCCAATGCGTTCCTGAAGAAATTTCTGATCGACAAAGGCAAGCCCGAACTCGCGAAGGGGATGACAAAAATGACCTTCCATCTGGCTGACGAGCAACAGCGGAAGGATGTGATCGCCTATATCGATACATTCTCGGAGAAGAAAAAATAGACCGCTACCGGCGGCAGATCGATCTTCGCCGGCGCTATCGGCGCCAGCGTCGATTGAGATCGACCAGATGAGCCATACCGGCGAACGCGAGACTGCCGCAAGATAACTCCCACGCCGCACCGCCAAGCGACAGGCGAAGCGCCAGCAAGAGAAATGCGCCCGCGCATAAATTGGGCAACAGATCGCCTGGCGAGACGCCGCGCCCTGTGGACCGCCAGTAAATCAGCAAAAACGTAGCCTCGATCGTCACAATGACCAGGATCAGATCGATGAGGCGACCGCTCGCGAACAACTCAGCCATCAATAACCATCACTTGCCAGCCGATCGACGCAACGACTCGACAGCCACTAAGAAAATGGCCCGTTCAAGCGAACGACTGTCAAGTTGAGAAACGCGGCGAACGAAACCCACAGCAGATAGGGCACCAGATAAAGACTGGCGGGTTTTGCAAAGCGCCAAAACACAATGATCGGCAACAGGATCGACAGCCAGAGAAAGGCGACTTCCGCCAGCGCCCAGTCCGGCCGCCTCAGCGCAAAGAACAACAGGCTCCAGAGCAGGTTGAGAAACCCGTTCAATGCGAAAAGGCCAATAACCAGTTCACGCTGCGCGCGATTGTCGGCGTTGCGCCATGCATAGACCGCGGACACGGTCGCCAGCGCGAAGATCACCGTCCAGGCTGGACCGAACAGCCAATCGGGCGGCTGCCAAGCCGGTTTCAGAAGGCTTTGATACCAAACTCCAGTATCCGTCAGCGTGCCGCCAAGCGCACCGATGAAGATCGCAACGGCGGCGGCCGTCAGGACAGGCTTCCAGAAACCGCCCCGCGCCATCATTATGCCGACGCCAGCCCAGCCATATGGGCAAGATTCTTGAAGAAGATCCGGACATGCGCGATCGGTTTGGCGCGGACGAGTTCCTTGTTCATATAGGCATCCCAGGTCAATTTCTGCACGTCGCGATCCCGGCAGATACTGACGAAGCGCTCGCGGCGGCGAT
>JAFEFK010000090.1 GCA_018240625.1 Pseudomonadota bacterium | reverse complement strand
CTGAAGTCACCAGAGCCGTTTGCTATTCTCGGTAATTTTGGTGCCGACGCACTGGAATTCACCGTGTTCTTTCACGTGGCTCATATCGGCGTCGATGCCGGCGCCGCGAACGAGGTCCGATTGGAAATTCTCAAGCGATTCCGCAAGGAAGGCATTCAAATCCCGTTCTCCCAACGCGATTTGTACCTACATTTACGCGATCTCGATCAGATCGAAGCGCTCGTCCAGAAATTGCGCGATGCGAAGGACGCAAGCGCCTCTTAACGGCGGCCGCCGATCCTCAAGGACGCAAGTCCATATCGATACGAATGAAATCGCCGCGATAGGTGACTTCACCGAGATAAATGACCGTCCGATCGGCTGCCGTAAATACACGCCGCACCTCGGCGACCGGCGAATTCAATGGAATCTGCAACAGCTTTGCCGCCTCGAGGTCAGCCGTTCCTATCGTCAAGGTCTGTCGTGCGCTGGTGATCCGCGGATCGTTCAAATCTTTCAAAATCGGGATCACCGTCTCGTTGCGAAACCGCTTCGGAAATTTACGGAACACCTTCTCGTCAAGGTAAATCGAAATCACGCAGTAAGGTTGCTTGTCGCGCGAATGCAGGCGGCGCATGAACACATATTTCGCGGCCGGCTTGCCATCCTGCGGAAACAGCGGCGCGTCGGTCCGGCTCTCCGAGATGTTGATAATCTCGGGCGAGGTGTCGCGGTAGACCTCTGCAAGATCGGACAACGTCGTTTCGACCTTGAGCCAGCGATCCTGCTTCAGCATCCCGATGACAAATGTGCCGCGGCCTTGCTGAGCGGCAATGATGCCGTCCTGCGCGAGAAGTTCGACCGCCTGCCGAACGGTGACTCGGGAGACGCCGAATTCGGCTGCGAGCAACTCGTTCGCCGGCAGCCGGAATCCCTGACTCCAGACGCCACGGGCAATCCGCTGCCGAAAAATATCGGCGATCTGGGCGTATTTGGGGACGTGACTGTCCGAGATCAAATCCATCCCGTATTCTCCGAGCTAGCGAACCTGCTAGGACATGACAAGAGCAGCACCTCTTTCACCGATCATAAGGCTGGTCGCATTTGTATTGGCTGACGTGATGTGCGGCATCACGGACGCATCGATGACCCTCAGCCTGTCGACGCCACGGACCCGCAATTGCGGATCCACAACGCTTTCGGCATCACTGCCCATGCGGCAGGTGCCGACACAGTGAAAAACGGTGCCGCCCGTGTTGCGCGCAAAGTCCCATAACTCCGCATCCGTCTTGAATGCCTCGCCCGGCACGATCTCGGCGTCCCATAAGTTGCGGAACGCGCGCTGCTGGAAAATCTCGCGCAAGATCTTCAGCCCGGCAACAAGCGTCTTGCGGTCAATGTCCTCGGCAAAATAATTCGGATCGATGCGCGGCTGCTCGAACGGATCGGTCGAACGGATCGCCAGATGCCCGCGCGATTGGCCATGGCATTGCCAGGCAGACGCGGTAAAGCCCGAATAAGTGTGCAGCGGATCGCCGGGCTTGTCGACCGACAACGGCATGACGTTGAATTGAACGTCAGGACGCCCGCCGCTCGCAAACTCTGTGCAAGCCGCGCCGCCCACCTGCCCCGCGCCGACCGTCAGCGGGCCGTTGCCCGCAATCAGCCACTGCAAACCCATTTTGGCAAGTTCAACGGGAT
>JAFEFK010000909.1 GCA_018240625.1 Pseudomonadota bacterium | reverse complement strand
CGCCAGACAAGACGTCGGTCTTCTCATAAGCAGTATAGATATCGCGTACCGACAGCGTCCCGCTCATGATTTCCCCAGATAGGCTTCACGCACGAGGGGATCCGCGGCGACGTCGGCGTACTTCCCTTCGCAGATTTTCTTGCCATAGTTGAGAACGACGCAACGATCGGTCGCGCGCTCGATCAATCCCATCTCGTGCTCCACCATGACAACGGTCAGATTACCCAGATTCCGGCGCACTTCGAGAATTTCGTTCATCAACTGATTTGTCTCATCGTGTGTCATGCCGGCCGAGGGCTCATCGAGCAGAACAATCTTGGGGCGTCCGATCAACGCCCGGCAAATCTCCAGGCGGCGCCGATCGATCATCCCGAGCGATATCGCGGGCTGCCAAAGCTTTCCCGCCAGATCGGGATTGAAAATCGCAAGAAGGTCTCGCGCTTCCTTGGCGGCAGACCGGACATCCGCGGCCAAACGATCGCGGCGAACGAGATTATACCAAAGGCCGCTGTTCAGCCGGCGAACGGCACCGAGCATGAGATTGTCGAATACCGATAATGAGAGGCAAAGGCGCGATCGCTGAAACGTCCGCGCCAAACCGTGAGCCGCGATCTGATGCGGCCTGAGCGTTGTGATATCCCGCCCATCGAGGAGCACCTGTCCCGCACTTGCGGCGTAGATGCCGCTAATGACGTTGAAAAACGTCGTTTTTCCCGAACCGTTGGGTCCGATAAGACCGAGCACTTCGCCGCGCCGAACTTCAATGCTCAGTTCGTTTAGCGCCAGAAGGCCGCCAAACTTTACCGACAAGCCCGACGCGATCAGAGGAGACTCATTCTTCGATCCGGCGCTCATCAGTGGCGCTCCTCGAACACCCGGACCCGTCGCGCCAGAAGGCCCGCCGGACGCACCATCAGCAGCAGGATAATGATGCAAGCGAAAAGAAGCAGGCGATACTCCTGAATGAACTGCAGCTTCTCGGGAAGCAGAATGACGATCATGGTCGCGACAAGGACCCCCCACCGATTGCCAATGCCACCGAGAAGCACGATCGCAACAAGAAGCAGCGAATCGCCGAACGTAAAGTTCGCCGGTGCGATAAACTCCGTCATTTTGGCGTAGACGGCCCCCATGACGCCCGCGAGAAAATTGCCCGCTGTAAACGCAAAACTCTTCCAGACGGAGATCCGGAGCCCGAAAACCGAGACCGCGATCTCATCCAGACGAACCGCGTCGAGCCAAATTCCGATCCAGGATCGCTCGATGAACCGTGTGAATATCATGAAGAGCGCAAAAATTGCGCCGATCAGAAGAACGTAATTGGCATAGAAGGAAAACGATAAGCTGCCGATCACCAGGTCGTTGGAAAAGTCCCATCCGAAAATCTGTATACCCGGCACCTTGAGCCCCTGTGGGCCGCCCAACATTTCGTTGGCTTCGAGAAAGCCGTTGAAGAGTACGCCGAACGCCAGCGTCGTGAGCGCCGCGTAGTGTCCGCGCGTTCGCAAGACCGGCAGGATGAGCACTGTGCCAAGCGCCGCGGCGATGACCCCGCCGAGCAGGATGGTCACGATATCGGGGAGCCACGTGGCATTTGCCAGCATGGCGGCCGTGTAACCACCGGTACCCAGAAAGGCCGCGCCCGCGAAATTGAAAAGGCCGGCGTAACCGGTCTGAATTGTAATCCCGAGACACACCGTCGCGTAGATAAGAATCGTGGCGATCATCAACAGCGCGAAGTTATTGTCCTTGAGGATCAGCACCAGGCTGCAAAATCCGATCAGAATGATGAGTCTGACCGCCCAGGGATGATGAGCCCCGGCCTGTTCGGCGCCCCGCAGGATGCCGAGTTTCGGCGCCAGGAACGAAAGCCCCGCAATAATTGCAACGCAAATTCCGAGCGCTCGCTGGTCCTCGATTTCGAGAACGGCGACGAGCGAACCGACCAGAAGTGCGGTGACGAGAATGGACGAGACGATCTGCCCGGCCGTGCCCTTCATCGATGTCACTGTCATACGCGCTCCGACCCGCGCTCGGCGAGCAGCCCCGTTGGCCGCCAGGCAATCAACGCGACAACCACGATCAAGGCTATGACGTTCTTGTAGTCACTCAATGCAGGAAGCAACGCGACAACGGCCGTCTGCAATCCGGCAAACAGGTAGCCTCCGACGATCGCGCCCCAGATATTGCCAAGGCCCCCGATGATCGCGGCGCTGAACCCGATGATGGCCAGGATGAGGCCCATGCTGTAATTGATCTCACTGTAGTAGAGGCCATACAACGCGCCGGCGACGCCCGCCGTCATCGATCCGATCGCGAAGGCGATCGCGACCGTGAGCGTGAAGTTGATACCCATCGTGCGCGCCGTCTCGCCGTCTTCCGCAACGGCGCGAATTGCCAGACCCAGCCGCGTACGGTTGATGATCCACTGCACGGCGAAGATAAACGCGATGCCGGCGGCGATCAGGATCAGTCCGTCGTATCGAAAGTAGACGCCGGATAAATCGAATCCGCCGGACGGCAGAAGCTCAGGGAACCTCTGCGGGTTGGTGCCGTTCGGGAAGAAAAGACGAATGCATTCCCGGATTGCGGTACCGACCATCATCGTCATGAGCAGCATATTGAGTGGCGGCGCGTCCTTGAGGGGAAGCACCAGGCCCCGCGCGATGATAGCTCCGATCGCGGCCGAAGCCATGACCGAGATCAGAACAACGAACACAAGCTCAAGCCAGATCGGGAATCCGAGTGCCGTTGCAGCCCACGCCGCGACCAGCCCTCCGAATGCGCCAAAGGTGAGAACGTCGCCATGCGAGAACTTGATGACGTTCATCACACCGAAGAAGATGGTGAACCCAATTGCAACAAGACCATAAATCGTGCCTTGCATCAGGCCGTTGAGTAAATACTGGGCAATCGAGCTCACCAAATCCTCCGTGATCTTACGGCAGATTCTTCAGCTTGCGCTTGCCCGTCGCGTATTCGCTCTCCTCCCAGATCGTCCACTTACCATCCTGCACGACATATTTGGTGGTAAGGGGGGTGATATTCTGGCCGTAGTCGTCGAAGGTGATGGGCCCTATGATTGACGGACGGTCTTTGACTTTGCCCAACGCCTCGGTGATCTTGGCGCGGTTTGGTCCGACGCGCTCGATCTCCTCCATGACGAGGTTGGTTGCCGCGAAGGCAAATGGTCCATAAGCCTCCGGCGACTGGGTGTATCCGGCCTTCGTATAATTGTCCGAAAAGAACTTCCCTCCCGGCATCTTGGAGAGCGGGGGGCTGTCGAAAAACGTCAGCGTGCCTTCTGCAAGCTCGGGCCCGACCGCAGAAATGAACGCATCCCCCATGATCCCCGAATTACCTTCGAGCTGGGCCGTGATGCCGAGTTTCTCCATCTGGGTACGGACTCTCGTCCCCAGAGGCGTGAGGCCGCCAAAGTAGATCACCTGAGGGTTCAGTTCCTTGATCCTGGTCAGTTCAGCGGAGACGTCCTGCTGATCCGGCGGGACCGCGAAGGCGCCGAGAATCTCGTTCTTGTTCTCGTTGGTAAACTTAGTGAAATATTCATTCATGGACTTGCCGTAGTCCGTGGAGTCCGCAAACGATACGAAGGTTTTGTAGCCGCGCTCTTTCATGAATTGGGCGCCAACCCGATTCTGTCCGATCAAGGTGCCGCTGACGCGGTGAATTTCCGGAACTTTCTTGGCGTAGGTGATTTGCGGTAAAACCGCCGCCCAAATCACCATGGGAAGCTTGAAGCGGTGGAAGATATCGACCGTGGCGATCGCAGCTGCCGAACAATAATGCGGTACAGCTACGACAATGCTGTTGTCCGATGCGATCTTCGTCACCACCTGCACCGCGACGTTGGGTTTACATTCGTCATCGAGGGCAACGAGTTCATACTCGTACTTCGTGGCGGGATCCGCGTTCTTGAGTTTAACGGCGAGCTCCGCGGAGTTTCGGCCACCGATGCCATGCTGTGAATTCGAACCGGTTAACGGGCCGACAAATGCGATCTTGACCTTTTCCTTCGCAAATGCGCCATCGGCATTTGCTGCCGCCATCAAAACGAGGCCCGATACCGCAAGCCCCCAAACGCCGCCTTTGCTACCCAGCATTTTGACATCTCCCCTGAAAAATTGGTGTTCCATGCTAGGGCGGCCGCTCCGGCACGTACTAGGACGTTGGTGCTCAACGGCTTGAACGGAAGGGACATGACGGATACCGGGCACCACCGTCCGCGCGCGTGGCTGGCGCAATTGTTCTATCCTTGAGCCGCAATGGTTCTATTCTGGCAATACCTCCAACTTCATACTGGACAGCATGTTGTCGCAAAAACAGCGGCAGACGGGGCGGCAACGGCGTCGCCGCGAAGGAGCGCGAGATGTCCACAGACCTTCACTCGAAGTCGATCGTTATCGACGGCCTTATTATTTCAGATTTCAATCGGGCCGTCTTCGAGGACATGCGCAAGGGCAACCTGACGGCGGCAAATTGCACCTGTTGCGTGTGGGAAAACTTTACTGAAACCATGCGCAACATCGTGCGATGGAAGAAGCTGTTTCGCGACAATGCAGACCTCATCAGCCAGGTCTATTCAACAGGAGATATCCTGAAGGCCAAGAAGGAAGGCAAGACCGGCATTATTCTTGGCTGGCAGAACGTGACCGGGATCGAGGATCAGATCGGCTATCTCGAACTCTTCAAGGAACTCGGGATCGGCATCATTCAGATGGCCTACAACACGCAGAATATGGTTGGCACCGGCTGCTATGAGACGAACGACGGCGGCCTGTCGGATTTCGGCCGCGAGGTCGTAGCCGAGATGAACCGCGTCGGAATCCTTTGCGACCTGTCCCACGTCGGTCCCAAAACGAGTGAAGACGTTATTCTGGCTTCAAAAAAGCCGGTCACATATTCACACTGCCTGCCATCCGGTTTGAAGCAGCATCCCGCAACAAAAGCGACGCTCAACTGAAGTTCATCGTTGATCATGGCGGCTTCGTCGGCGTGACCATGTTCCCGCCGTTCCTGAAGAAGGGGCCCTCCTCCACTGTGGACGACTTCGTCGAGGCCATCGAATACGTGATCGATATCTGTGGCGAGAAGAACGTCGGGATCGGCACGGACTTCACCCAGGGTTACGGGAGACCGTTTTTCGACTGGATCACTCATGACAAAGGCTACGGACGCAAGCTGACCGACTTCGGCGACGTGATTAATCCGGAAGGCATCCGAACGATCGGCGAGTGGCCGAACATTACCGCCGCCATGGAGCGTCGCGGGTGGAAGGCCTCGCGTATCGAGCAGGTCATCGGGGGCAACTGGCTCACGACCCTCAAAGCCGTGTGGGGCGAATAGCGGTGGGAAAGCCCCAGGTAGACATCCAGGTCGATGACGCCACTGGCCGCTGGTCGGTCGATGCGCTTCCCATGATCCTGGTCCCTCAACACTTCTATCTCAACAACCACTACGCGATCGAGAATGCGCTCGGCGCGAGCGAGATGGAACGGATACTTCGGCCCGCAGGATACAAGTCAGCCTACGTCTGGTGCGAGAAAGAAGCGGAATTTCACGCCCTGACCGGCGAACAGGTTTTCAGGCACTATCTGAAACGCCTGTCGCAGCGCGGGTGGGCGCAATTCCACATCGAAAAGATATCTCCCCTGGATGGTACGGCCGATATTGTGGTGCGGAATTCGGCGATGATCGATCCGTCCCATGTTCAGGCGCCTCGCAAATGCTGCTACATGTTCGCGGCGTGGTTCGAAGGCGCATTCGACTACGTGTCGAAATCAGAAGGACGACCGATCGCATCCCGGGCGATCGAGATTTATTGTGCTGCCGAAGGAAAGCACGATCACTGCAGATTCGAGGTCCGGGCGCGTTGATCAGATTGGCGATAGCGGGATCGCCTCCCTCAGCGTCGATGACAATCGACGTCATCCCGGTTCAAGCTAGAGCGTTTTCGAGCGAAGTGGATACCGGTTCGCACCGAGAAAACGCGTCAAAACAAGAATCTGGAGCCTCGTTCCGATTCCATCGGAACAGAAATGGCTTTAGCTTGCCGTGCTGGGCGAAACACGCCGAAAGCCACTACAGACGTCGCACACAGCATTTGCCTCCAATGATACTAACTCCGTCCGAGGACCAGCCTTATGAATGAGAGCGACGCACTGGTTGCCTATCTGAAGGAAAACGGTGTCGACGCCCGCACCTTCCAGCACCCGCCGGTGCACACCGTAGAAGAATCGAAAACTCTTCGGGGAGAGATACCTGGCCTTCACACGAAGAACCTCTTCTTGCGCGACGGGAAGAAGCGTTACTATCTATTCGTTACCGATGAGGATGCCTCGATCAATCTCAAGCAGCTTTCCAAAGCGATCGGCGCCAAAGGCGGCCTGTCGTTCGGATCGCCCGAAGCCCTGATGGAAATGCTCGGCATTCGGCCAGGCTCGGTCTCGGTTCTCGCGTTGATCAACGACAAGGAGCATCACGTGACGCTGGTCCTCGACAGCAGGTTGACACGCGCCGTCGCCATCAATTGTCATCCTCTGAGCAATGAACGCACGACATCGTTTTCCCAAGCGGCCTTTGCGAAGTTTCTGGCCGCAATCGGTCGAGAACCCAGCTACGTCGACCTTGAGGGAGACATGTCCACGGGATGATCAATCGCGCCGCGAGACCGGACCAACCCGACTGATTGACGACCTACCCGTCACACCGCGATCGCCCGCATCAATTCTTCTCTTGCAGCAGATGAATCGGTTCGCCCCGCGAGCACCACAGCGCCACGCTCGATCGCATAAAACCGATCGGAGACCGCGAGCGCGCCAGCAAGATTCTGTTCCACCAGCAACACGATCATCCCCGCAGCCTTCATTTCGGAGATGATGGCGAAGATATCGGCGACGATCATCGGAGCGAGGCCCTCGCTGGGTTCGTCGATCAACACCAGACGCGGCGCGCCGATCATCACCCGCGCCATCGCCAGCATCTGCTGTTCGCCGCCCGATAACGTGGTTCCCGCTTGACGCCGCCGCTCGGCAAGGCGCGGAAATCGATCATAGATGCCCTGCACCGCCGCACGGTCGCTGGCGGCGGATCGTTTCCGCCGCTGCATCAGGCCGAGCTTGAGATTTTCCTCCACCGAAAGTCCGGGAAAGATGCGCCGGTCTTCCGGCACGAAGCCGACGCCGTGGCGGCAGATACGATCCGGCGTCAGCCCGTTGAACGACTGCCCGTCGAGCGCGATCGTGCCGCCGCTCGGCTGCACCCATCCGGCGACCGTCTTCATCAGCGTGGTCTTGCCGACACCGTTACGGCCAAAAATTCCGACCACCTCACCCGGCTTCGCTTCGAGCGAAATGCCCTGGATGACGTGGGACAAGCCGTAGTGAACGTGAAGATCGTCAATTTTCAGCATGACGCATCGCCAAAATAGGCGGCCTTGACCGCCGGATTGGCCCGTACCTCGGGAGGCGCGCCTTCCGCCAGCATCCGTCCCTGATGCATCACGACGATGTGGTCGGAGATATCCATCACCAGACCGATGTCATGTTCAATCAGCAAAATGGTAACGTCGCGCGACAGATCGCGGATCAACCGCGCCGTATCGGCGGTGTCGCCATGGCTCATTCCCTGAGTCGGCTCATCAAGCAACAGCACCGACGGTTTCGCTGCCAGCGCCACCGCGATCTCGAGTCTTCGCTGTTCGCCATGGGACAGCGCGCCGGCCAATTCGCCGAGCTTGGCAGCGAGGCTGAATCGTTCCACCAATTCGCCGACGCGTTGCAGGGAGGCTTCGCCGTGACCGATCCGCCGCAACATTTGCCGCGGCGGCTCAAGCCGCTGCGCCGCCAGTTGCAGGTTCTCGAACACGGTCAGCTCGAAGAACAGATTAGTGATCTGGAACGAGCGGCCGAGACCAGCGCGCTGCATCAGATGCGGCGGCGCGCCGGTGCGATCGACACCGTCAAGCGCAACCCGTCCGGTATGCGGCGGGATCTGACCGCTGATCAAATTGAACAGCGTCGACTTCCCGGCACCGTTCGGCCCGATCACCGTGGTGATCGCCTGACGCTGCGCCATAAACGAGACGCCGTCGACGGCGCGAATGCCGCCGAATGCGACGCCGAGCCCTTCCACCTGAAGCGCGGGGGTCATCGCGCACCTCCGCGGAGACGCCGCGCGATGCGAGGCCGAATGACCCCCATCAGACCCTTCGGCAGGAAGATCACCACCGCCATGAACAAGATCCCGATCACGATCAGATGATGCTCGGTCATGGTGCCGATCACGGATTTCAACACGGTGAGGATGACGCTGCCGTAAAGCGCACCGGCCAATGTGCCGACGCCGCCGATGACGACCGTAATCACCGCGTTGCCGGAGGTCGTGAAGAACATGAGTTCCGGCGAGACAAAGCCGCGCAACATCGGATAGAGCGCGCCCGACAGCGCGGCGATGATTGCGGCGAACACATAGATCGACAGCCGCGCCCGATGCGTGGAATAACCGAGGAATGGAACGCGATGCTCGTTGACGCGAAGCGCGCCGAGGATCCGGCCGAACGACGTGTCCAGCAGATAGGCGGCCGCCACGTACAGCAGGATCACGAAGACCAACGTGAACAGAAAGAACGCGACCGGCGCGTTCGACATGACCGTCATGAATCCAAGATTGATCGGCACGATCGGAATCCCGATCAGGCCGTCGGACGCGCCGAGCGCGCGGGTGTTGTAGACCGCCTTGGCCGCAACCTGTGCGATTCCAAACGTGACCAGCGCGAAATAGACGCCACGCACCCGGTTGGCGATCAGGCCCGTGATGAAGCCGAACACCAATGTGGCGGCCAGCACGGCGCCCATGGCGGCCCAGAACGATGGTGTTTCCTTCAACACCAGTGCCGAGACATAGGCTCCGAATCCGAAATAGAGCGCATGGCCGAGCGACAACAGCCCGGTATAGCCAAGCAGAATATCCACCGACAGCGCAAAGCCGCCGAAGATCAAGGCTTCGGTGGCTAGACGAAGGTAAAACGTGTCGTTCAGCGCGGCGCCGACAGCGGCGAAGCCGAATGCCGCAACGACGAGGATGACGACCAGCACATGGCTGGCCCGCATCGCCAGACCGGACCGGTCGAACGCGAGGAAGGCAGACGCATCCTTTGAAGAGGCGCTACGCATGACCCATCCGACCGAACAAGCCTTGGGGACGAAGGACAAGGACGAGAACCATGATGCTGAACACGATGGGATCGCTCCACACCGGCGACACCACCAGGCTGGACAGCACCTGTACCTGGGTCAGCACGAGCCCCGCGATCACCGTACCGCCGATCGACCCCATGCCGCCGACGATCACCACGGTGAAGGCCATGAAAATGAAGTCGTGGCCCATGGTTGGAAATACCGAAAAGACCGGCGCGAGCAACACGCCGGCGAGGCCCGCCAGAGCGACCCCGAATGCGAACGTTCCGGCATAGATGCGGCTGGCGGGCACGCCGAGCGACGCCGCCATGTTGCGGTCAAACGCAGCGGCCCGCACCATCGCGCCGAGCGCAGTACGATTCACGATCAGGGCGACCGCGATGATGATCGAAAAACCGAGCAGGATGAGAAACAGCCGATAGTTCGGCATGATGATGCCGAATGCGTCGATGGCGCCGGGAATCGGGGTCGGCGGCCGTTGCGTATTGGGGCCGAAAATTACCTTTAGCGTTTCCTCCAGCACCAGGCTCAGGCCGAACGTCAGCAGCAGCGTGGTGACGTGCCGATCCGGCTTGTTGAACACGCGCTGTATCAATCCGCGTTCCACCACATAGCCGAGCGGGATCATGATGAGCGGCACGATGACGATGAGCAGCCAGAAGTTGATTCCCGCGGCGCCCAGCGCCAAAGCCAGGTAAGCGCCAATGGCGTAGAACTCGCCATGCGCCATGTTGATGACGTCGAGCAGGCCGAAGATGATGGTCAGTCCGAGCGCCACCAGAACCACAGCGACACCGAGCGACAGGCCGGTGATCATCTGTGGCGCAAGAACGAACTGTATGAATTCGAGAGCGGATGTCATTGGCCCCTCACCATGACGTCGTCGTTACCCACGCACATCCGAAACTCGCATCGAGTCGAGAAGAACCCGTCCGGACCGCGCGGCAGGGCGCGCGATCCGGCGTGGATTGGCCTTCCGATCAATGCCTGGCAACTCAGAATCGCTTGCACTCGTCGGGGCCGATCGCCTCATCACCGCCGACTTCGCCCACGATGTTGAACTTGCCGCTGTTCACACGAACGACGTACATCGGCTGGATCGCCTGATGATCGCCCGCACGCATGGTCTTCTCGCCCTGAGGGGTCGCCCACTTCAGATCGGCCATCGCAGCGCGCACCTTGTCGGTCGCAGTCGATTGCGCCTTCTCGACGGCAGCCTTGTAGAAGTAGATCAGGCCATAGCTGTCCGCGCCGTAGAGATCCGGATCGGCTTTGGTAGCAGCCTTGAAATCGGCGACGAACTTCTTGTTCCCCGGATTATCGATTTGCGTGGAATATCCGACGCCGGTGGTGAAGCCGTCGGCGGCGGCGCCGATCGCGCCGATGTTCTGCGACGTCACCGTGCCCGACGCGCCGACCACCAGGAGATTGCCGAGCAGGCCGAAATCCTGCATCTGCGTCAGCAGCCGCACCGTGTCGTTGCCGGCGACGGATGTATAGAGAACTTCCGGCCGCGCCTGCCGCAACTGGCCGAAGTACTGCGTGTAGTCCTTGCTATCGAGCGGTGCGAAAACTTCGCCCACAGACGTTGCGCCAAGCCCTTCGATGGTTCGCTTGAAGGTCGCGACCGTGGAACGTCCCATTTCGTAGTCAGGCCCGAGGAAATACACCTTGGCCTTCGGCTTCTGCTTGGCGACCCACGCCGCGAGCGCCGCCGATTGCTGGCCGGCGCGGGCATTGACGCGGAAGACGTTCGGCGAACATTTGTCGCCGGTGATGGAGTCGGCGAACGACACCGTGGTCGCGATCAGCTTTCCAGCACGCTCGGCGGTCTGGCCGACGGCGAGCGTCGAGCCGGAATTAACAGTCCCGGTGAGGAAATCGACCTTTTCCGATTCAAACAGCTTTTCCGCCTTCTGCACCGCGACCGAGGGATTCGCCTCCTCGTCCTCGAACAGGAGCTGGATCTGGCGGCCCATAATGCCGCCGCTCGCGTTGACTTCCTTAGTGGCAAGTTCGAGGCCCCAGCGCACCTGCTGGCCGATCGGCGCATAGGTACCTGATAGCGGTGTTACTACTCCGATCTTGATCGGGTCGGCTGCCAGGGCCGGGGCGGATAGAATCGTGGTCGCCAGAAGTAGCGTGTAGAGCTTGCCTAACTTGAACATCGTTATCTCCCTTGGTGTTTCAAATTTGTCGTGTCGATTATGAAGACCGGTGCGGCAGGGCCGGTTCGTCCCGAAACGTTTCTTGCTCTGTCACCCCTGCCGCATCTCTTTGCCGTGGTCTTTCCGCTGCCGTCACCTTGGCTCGCGAGAGCGAGCGCTCAGCTCCCCTTGAAGTTCGGAGGCCGCTTGGCGTTGAACGCCTCGACGCCCTCGCGGAAATCGTCAGACTGCCGCAGCCGGCTGTAGCAATGTCCTTCGAGTTCGATTGCGATCGTCAGCGTCGAATCCTCAGTATCGTTGAGCAGCTTCTTGGCGGTGCGCTGGGCGAGCGGCGCGAACGTGCGCAATTCATCCACGAGCGCGTCGGTCGCCTTCTCCAATTCTCCATCGGGCACGCAATCGGTAATGATGCCCCACTCCAGCGCTTTCTTCGCCGGAATGCGCTTGGAGCGCATCACGATGTCCTTGGTGCGAGTGATGCCGATCATCTTCTGGAGCCGGGCCGAGCCACCGGAGCCGGGAATTTGACCTAGTTTCTGCTCCGGCAACGCGTAAAACGCGGTCTCTGATGCGATGCGAAAATCGCACGCCAGCGACAATTCGAACCCGACGCCGAAGCAGTATCCGCGATTGGCGACGATCACCGGCTTCGAGCAGCGTGCCGGCGACGCAATGTTCCATGCGAGCTTGGACACCCGCTCCGGCGAGGCTTCCATGAAGCCGCCAATATTGCCGCCGCTGGAGAAATGCTGGCCGATGGCCCGAATGACGATGATGCGGACGCGCGCATCCTCGTCGAGCGTTTCGAAGGTCAGGCGCAACTGGTCGCGCTGCCCCATCGAGACGATATTGTAGGGCGGCCGATCAAGAATGATGTCGGCGCGCTCATGCGCCTCGTCAATCTCGACATGAAAGCCGTCAAGCTTGGTGAGGCGGGCGTCGGTGAATTGATAAGCGGGTGCCATTCCGTTGTCCTGTCAGTGAAGGTTAAGATTGCTTGGCGGGAACACCCCGCTCCTCGGTGTAGTCCCCGGCGACGAGTTGCCGCCGCAGAAGTTTGCCGACCGGCGATTTCGGCACGTCCTCGACAAAGACGAAGCGGCGCGGCCGTTTGAAGTTGGCGAGGCCCGACGCCTGGCAGAACTGGTTGAGTTCTTCGGCCTTGACGGGCGCACCGCGCTTGATGAAGGCGGCGACGATCTTGCCCCAGCGCTCATCTGGGAGACCGACCACCGCGACTTCCAGCACGGCCGGATGCAGCGACAGACAGCTTTCGATCTCCACCGGAGACACGTTCTCGCCGCCGGTCACGATCATGTCGTCGACGCGGCCGGTGACGAACAGATCGCCATCCTTATCGACGAAACCGGTGTCGCCGGTGAAATACCATCCCTCGCGCAGCGCCTTGGCTGTTGCCTCCGGCCGCCGCCAGTAGCCCTCGAAGCTCTCGTCGCTTGACGCGAGGGCGACGATTTCGCCTTCCTCGCCGGTCGCCGCGAGCTCGCTTGCGTGGGACGCGTTGAGCTTGGCGACGCGGACCCGCTGGTTGATGCCGGAGCGCCCCGCCGATCCCGGCTTCGCCGCCGCCTTCTGATCGATCGTGAAGGTGTAGATTTCAGAGCTGCCATAATGGTTGACGAACAAGTCGGGCCGGAAAGCTTCGTTCAGCTTTCGCAACAAGCCATCGGGCATTGGCGCGCCGGCAAAGCCTAACTTGCGGACGCTGCTAACGTCGGTTCCCGCGAAGGCGTCGGAATGCACCAGGTCGTGATAGAGCGTCGGCACCAGGTACAGGTTGCCGATTCTCTCGCTTTCGATCAGTTCGAGCGCTCGTGTCGTGTCGTAACGTGGCAGACACACGAACAGCCCGCCGATCAAGGACATCGACAGCAACGAACGGACACCCATGGTATGGTAGAGCGGCATCACGCCCAGCGTGCGTTCGCCGTTGCCGTACATATTCTGCGCGACATGGGCGACTGCCGCGTGACGTTCGGCACGATGGCGGCGCGGCACGCCCTTGGGGCGCGAGGTGGTGCCGGATGTATAAAGCATCACCGACCATGCGTCCGACGACACGCGCGGCTCGACCTCGTAGCCCGTCGCGATAGCCATTGCAGAAAGCGAGAGCGCGCCCCTGTCGATGGCATCGAGCGCGATGCGGCAGATTTGCGTCCCGCGCTTCGACTGCGCAACGGCGGCTGCTGAAATATCCTGATAGACGATGGCTTTCGCTTCGGAATTTTCCAGATAGAAGTCGATCTCGTCGGCCTTGGCGCGCCAGTTGATCGGCGTAATGACGATCCCGGCAAATTGACAAGCCCAGTGCAATGTTGCCGCTTCCCAGCGATTTTGCAGCACCGTGACCAGATGATCGCCAGCCCGCAGGTCGGATGCATCGAACGCGGCGACCAGCGCTGATATCCGCATATACCATTGCCGATAGGTCAACCGGATATCGCAATCGACGATGGCGAGCGCATCCGGATCGCGTTCGACGCTGGCGATGAAACTCGTGCCGAGATCAAACATGCACGTGGTCTTCTTGTTGTGTGGGAGATGCGAGTACCGCTGCCGCTTCCAACGCCGCACGGATGATCGGTGTGTATCCGGTGCACCGGCACAGGTGGCCGCTCAACAACTCGCGAATCTGATTTTCCGTTGGATTCGGATTGGTCTGCAGATAGCGATCGAGTGACATCAAGATGCCCGGCGTGCAGAAGCCGCATTGGAGACCATGATGACGGCGAAACGCGGCCTGAAGGACCGAGAGACGTCCCGGTTCCGGCGCCAACCCTTCGACAGTGCGAACGTCGCAGCCATCAACCTGTACCGCAAGCGTCAGACATGCGCGCGTGAGCATTCCATCCACCGAAACGGTACAGGCTCCGCAAATGCCATGCTCGCATCCGACGTGCGTGCCGGTCGCGCCCAGTTCGTGACGGAGGAAATCGGCCAGTTGCATTCGCGGCTCGGCGTGGCCTTCCACCGGATGGCCATTGAGACGAAAACGCATGGCATGGCGCTTAGTAGCGGTCAGGCGCGGCATCGGCGCGCCTCCATGATGACGTCGCGGCCGATTTGGCGCACCAGATCGCGGCGATAGCGGGCGGTGGCGTGGATGTCGTCACGCGCATCGAGCTCGTACGCGAATGCGTTCAACGCATCGTCGAGCGCGCTACCGGCGAGATCCGGCCAGTCGCGGGTCTCCGGTTTGTCGGCGACGCCGGCGACAGCGAGCCGGATGCCGTCGGCGCTCGCGATGGCCGCACAAGCCGTAATGGCGAAATCGCCATGGCGACGTGCCACCTCGCGAAAACTGTAACCGTTGCCGTCGCGCACCGGAAACGACACCGCCTCGATCATCTCGTCGTCCTGACGGGTCGTGCTCATCATGCCCGTGACATATTCGGCGGCCGCCACGAGGCGACGCCGCCGCGCGCTGCGCAGATGCACCTGGCCGTCCAGCGCGATCAGACAGAGCGGCATTTCGGCGCTGGGATCGGCATGGGCCACCGAACCGCAGACGGTGCCGCGGCTGCGGGTCTGTTCATGGCCGGTCCACGGCAGCGCCAACGCGACCAGCGGAAGCTTCGCCGCAAGATTGTCCCACGCCAGCAGCTTCGCCTGCCTTACGCCGGCACCGACGACGATGCGCCCGCGCTCTTCATCGATACGATCAAGGTCGTCGATCCGCATGATGTCGATCAGCACTTTCGGGCGCGCCAGCCGCATGTTGAGCATCGCCATCAGCGACTGTCCGCCGGCGATGACGCGGGCGTCGCTACCTTCCGCGGCTAGCACCGCCAGCGCCTCGTCGAGCGTCTCCGCCCGCACATAATCGAACAGGGCCGGCTTCATCGCCGGCCTCCGAACAGCATGCGCAACCGCGCCCAAATGCCGGAAACCGCTCCGCTCTCCGATCCACCGCCCGCGTAACGCGAGAGCGAACTGAAGAACTGTCCAATGATCACCCGCGCCGCGCCATCGAGCAGACGACCGCCGATGCTGGCGACCTTGCCGCCGATCTCGGCGTCATACTTGTAGGTCAGCGTGGTGCCGCCCCCCTCGCGTGGGACAAGCGTGATGCGGCCTTCGCCGGCACCATGACCGAGCGCACCATCCGCAGCGCCGGACAACGTCACCGCACGCGGCGGGTCGAGATCAAAGAGTTTTACTTCAGCGCGATACCTGCCCTTCACCGGGCCGATGCCGAGCGTCACCTCGGCGCGAAAATGCGTGTCCGATATCTTCTCGACACTATGACAGCCGGGGATTACCGCTTGCAGCGTGTTGGGGTCGAGTAGCATATCCCACACCGCCTGCGGCGACGCACCGACCTCGGCGCTGCCCTCGCCCTGAAGCCCACGATTACCGGGCTTGCGGCTGCGCAGCCGGGCCGTCGTTCCCGCCGGCGCCGGCGGTTCATCACCGGCCAGCATCGCGCGAACGCGGGCCGGAACCAGCGGCAAGACGATATTCTTCCCTCCCAGTGCGTCCGCGACGGCATTGGCGATGCACACCGGCGTGGACATGCAATTGCCTTCGCCGACCCCCTTGGCGCCGAGTGGCGTGAATGGAGACGGAGTCTCCATATGGACGATGACGGGATCGGGGATTTCGGTCGCTGTCGGGACCAGATAATCGGCAAATGTGCCGGTCAGAAAACTTCCGTCCGGCCCATAAGCGAATTCTTCCAACAGCGCTGCACCGAAACCCTGGCTGAAGCCGCCGCGGATCTGGCCGTCCACCATCCCCGGATGCAGGATGGTGCCGCAATCGTGCGTCGTAACATAGCGGTCGACTCGCACCTCGCCGGTGACACGGTCGATCTCCACGCCGCAGTAATCGAAGATGAACCCGTGACACAGCGACGAATTGATGCGGTCGGCGTCGTCGGGCGCGGCAAGTTCCGGAGGCGTCCAGAACGCGGTCTCGCGAATGGTCTGGTCGACATCGTCGGGCAGCGAGCCCGGCGACCAGTGGCTTAGCGCCGCAAGCCGCGCGAACGGCATCGCGTTGTCCGGATTGGAACGCGAATGCACCTTGCCATTGCCGAACGTCACATCGCTCACATCGACGTTGAGATGACCAGCCGCAATCCGCTGCAACCGCGCGGCGATACGGTCGGCAGCGATCTTCACCGTGCCGGCGACGGCGGCGGCGAACCGGCTGGAATAGTTACCCGACGCGATCGACCAGGCATCCTTGGCGGTATCAACCTCGGTATTGACGCGAACGTCCTGCGGCGCAATGCCGAAGATATCGGCGATCACCTGCGCGACGACGGTGCGATGGCCCTGCCCCTGCGGCACCGACGAAATGTGAACCGACACTGCGCCGACGGGATCGATCGAGACCGTCGCGGTCGCCTGTGCGCCGTTCTTGGGCCCGGCTTTGCGGCGCTCCTCGGGCGTCAGCACCGTCGAGAGATAACCCATGTTGGAAACACTGGGTTCGACGATGGCAGCATACCCAATGCCATAGATGCGCCCACTGGCGCGCGCTTCTGCGCGCCGCTCCTTCAATTCGTCCAGACCACCAGTCGTCGCGCCCAGTTCAAGCGCTGTGGCATAATCTCCGGAATCGAGCAATGCACCTGGTGCAGTACGATAAGGAAACGCATCCCTCGACACCAGATTGCGGCGGATGACTTCTAACGGATCAAGTTTGAGTTCGACCGCGATGCGCTGCATCAGGCGTTCGAGAGCAAAATAGACTTGCGGGCCGCCGAACCCGCGATTGAGCCCGGTCGGTGTCTTGTTGGTGACGACGACGCGGTTGCGCACGCGCATATGACGAATGTCATAGGAGCCGGTGAGGTTACCGTGCATGCGATACAGCGTCGCCGGCTCCGGCGCGCGCAGATGCGCGCCGCAATCCTCAATCTGGTCCCAATCGAGCGCCAGAACTTTGCCGGTGGCATCCACCGCCGCCGAGAGTGTTGTGACACGGTTGGTCGCCGAGTTCGACGCACAAAGGTGCTCAAGCCGGTCTTCAATCCACTTGACCGGGTGTCCCGCAACGCGCGCCGCAGCACTGAGCAGCACGATATATGGAAAGACGCCCTGCTTGACGCCGAAGCTGCCGCCGGAATCCGGCGGTGTGCGCAAACGTACGCGATTACCCGGCAACTT
>JAFEFK010000908.1 GCA_018240625.1 Pseudomonadota bacterium | reverse complement strand
CAATTTTCGCGAGGTGACCGAGCGTTCGTTCGGCGTGCCCGAGGCCGTCAACTCCGGTCAAGTCGGCTATGGCATCGTCATCGATTTTTTCGCGTTCTCCTCGCAGGCAACCGGATTCCCGGTCAAGTTCGTCTATCCGTCAGTAACGACGATCGTTCCGGCGAATATCGGGATCGTCGCCAACGCTCCCAACAAAGCCGGCGCCGAAGCCTTCATCGAATTCCTGCTCTCGCCGAAGGGGCAGGAAATCCTGTTCGATCCCGGCATCCGCCGGCTGCCGGTGAATCCGTCGGTTTATGCGAAGGCACCCGCCGGCTATCCGAACCCGTTCACGGATCCGCGGCTGAATTCGATGGTGAAATTCGACGTCAAGACGTCCGAACACCGCAACAACGTTGTCGACGCACTGTTCGATCAGATCGTGAGCTTCCAGCTTGCCGATCTCAAAGGAGCCACCAAGGCCATTGACGATGCGGAGGCCGCGCTTGCCAAGAAGGACAATCCGCAAGGGCGTGCGCTGGTGAAGGATGCCCGTGCGTTGATCGCGGCGATGCCCGTCACGGAAGCCGAAGCATCCGCCAGCGAGACCACCGGCGCATTCACCGGCGGCAAGAAAAAGGAGAAGGGCGCGCGGCAGGCCGAGCTTGAGCAGAAGTGGGCCGCGTTCGCCAAGGATCACTACGCCCAGGCCAAGTCAAAGGCGGAAGAAGCCCTGAAGCTCGCCAAATGAGCGGGCATCGCGCCTAGCAAGCGGCCCGGACCATGAGCGCCCTGGCTCGCCGGATTGGTGCGATCCCGCTGCTGGGATCGATCGGGACCGGCCGTGCCACGGCTGGTCAGATCGCGCTTGCTCTCGGGATTCTCATCTTTCTGGTGCTGTTCCTGGTCTGGCCGGTCGCGACTGTGATCTGGGTAGCGTTCACAGAAAAGGGCACGGGCACGTTCACGCTGGTCAATTTCTACGATTTCGCCCGCACCGACCTGTTCGCCCGCGCGTTCTGGAATTCGTTCTACGTCTCCGCGATGGCCGTGGTGATCGCATCCGCATTCGCCTTGCCGCTGGCCTACATCACGTCGCGTTTCGCCTTTCGCGGCGCGGCGATCATCCAGATCCTCGGTTTTCTGCCGCTGATCATGCCGCCGTTTGTCGGAGCTGTGGCGCTACAACTGTTCTTCGGGCGCAACGGCAGCGTCAACCTGCTGCTGGACGACTGGTTCGGGTTCAAGGTGCCGTTCATGGACGGGCTGAACGGCGTCGTGTTCGTGCAATCGATCCACTACTTTCCGTTCATCCTCATCAATCTCTCGGCCGCGCTACGCAACATCGACCGGTCGATGGAAGAAGCCGCGCAGAACCTTGGCTCGTCAGGCTTCCGGCTATTCCGCCGCATCGTGTTTCCGCTGGCGTTGCCAGGCTACGTCGCCGGCGCGTCGCTGGTGTTCGTCAAGGTATTCGACGATCTGGCGACGCCGCTGCTGCTCAACGTCAAGGATATGCTGGCGCCGCAGGCCTATCTGCGCGTCACGTCGATCGGCATCACCGACCCCATGGGATACGTCATCTCGGTCGTGCTGATCGTGACCTCCGTCGCGGCGATGTGGGCCTCCTCACTCGCTACCCGCAACATCGACTACGCCACCGTCCAACGCGGCGGCGGCGGCCTAGTCCGGCGCAGGCTGAAGCCATGGGAAACCGCGGTCGCTTATGCAGTGATCACGTTCATCCTCCTGCTGGTGCTCGCCCCGCATTTCGGCTTGCTGCTGCTGTCGTTCGCCACCATCTGGTCGTTCTCGCCGCTGCCGGACGCTTACACAACGGCGCACTACATCCGCGTGTTCGGCGAGAGCTCGCTCTACATCAAGAACACCTTAATCTATGCTTCGCTCGCCGGGTTGATCGACATCGTGGTTGGTACTTCGATCGCCTATCTCGTGCTGCGCACCAAACTGCCAGGCCGGATCAGCCTCGATACCATCGCGACCGCCGCGCTCGCCATCCCCGGCATCGTGCTCGGCATCGGCTATCTTCGAGCCTATTACGGCGTCCAGTTGTGGGACGGCACGCCGCTCGCATCACTCTGGATCATCATCGTGCTCGCGCTCGCGATCCGCCGCCTGCCCTACGCGCTGCGCGCCTGCCACGCCGCGCTTCAGCAGATTTCGGTGTCGCTTGAGGAGGCCGCTGAAAACCTCGGCGCCACCAAGATCCGCACCGTGCGCCGCATCGTGATTCCGTTGATGACCGGAGGTCTCGCCGCCGGATTCGTGACGAGCTTTGCAACCGCCGCGGTCGAGCTATCGGCCACCTTGATGCTGGTGCAATCCAATGCGGATGCGCCACTTTCCTACGGATTATATGTATTCATGCAATCGCCGGCGGGCCGCGGCGCCGGCGCAGCGCTCGGTGTGATCGCCGTTGTGATCGTCGCCGCGAGCACCGTGCTATCCCAACTTCTCGTCGAACGCGACCGCCGATCCAAGGCCCGTCACAGCTAGAGAGAGCCCATGGCCGATCCCGTGCTGAAAAGCGATATCCAACTCAAGGCTGTCGATCTTCGCATCGACGACGTCAGCGCATCCTACGGCGACCATCGCGTCCTCAACCACATCAACCTCGACGTTCGCCCCGGCGAGTTCTTTGCATTGCTCGGTCCATCCGGCTGCGGCAAGACCACGCTATTGCGCACCATCGCCGGTTTCGCGCAGGCCGAGGCCGGCCGCATTGTTGTCGGCGGTAACGACATTTCGAGGCTTCCGCCCTGGAAGCGCGATGTCGGCATGGTATTCCAGTCCTACGCGCTGTGGCCGCACCTGACCGTGGCGCGCAATGTGGCGTTCGGACTTGAGGAACGCAGGTTGCCGAGGGCCGATATTGCGCGGCGTGTCAGGACGGCGCTCGATTTCGTGGGACTCGGACAACTCGGGGACCGGCGTCCGTCGGAGTTGTCCGGTGGACAGCAGCAACGCGTCGCACTGGCTCGGACCATCGCGATCGAGCCAAAGATCCTTCTGCTGGATGAACCATTGTCCAATCTGGATGCAAAACTGCGCATTCAGGTCCGGCGCGAACTGCGCAGCCTGCAGCAGCGGCTGGGGCTGACCACGATCCTGGTCACCCACGACCAGGAAGAGGCCAATACGATCTGCGATCGCGTTGCGGTGATGAGCGCCGGCGAGGTGCAGCAGGTCGGCACTCCTGCCGAATTGTACGAAGCGCCGGCCAACCTGTTCGTTGCCCAATTCCTCGGCACAGCGAACGTTCTTGAAGGCAGCGTCGTGTCCACGGGCAGCGGCCGTGTCTTCGAATCGAGCGGCGGCTTGCGCTTTCCGGTTGCTGCGGAGGCGCAGGTGCCGGACGGGGCGCGTATGGTGTTCCGGCCGCAGGACACATCGATCGTGACAAGCGATACGCCTGGCGCCGGAGTGATTTCGGGCAAGATCGTCTATCGCGAATTCCTCGGCTCGACGCTTCGTTATGGCATTCAAGCGGGCAATACCGATCTGTACGTCGATGCGCCATTCAAGACCGGCGTGCGGCCGCTTACACCGGGCGATCCTGTGAGCGTGTCGATTGCAGAGACCTCGGTGAAATGGCTTCCGGCGTAAAATCATTCGCGACAGATCACGGCTGCGTTCGACCGCGACGTAGTCGCCTCGCCAGTAGGCGAGCGCCGCGCTTGCTTCTGATATCACCAGGTGAACAACGCGGCCAAGCACGACGGCGCGGGAATGCCGTTCGAAGGGCGCCGCTCCCTTACGTCCGTCCTTGCCGGTAAACGCCTCGGCAATGTCAAGTCGATCACGGGACAGGATATTGACACCGGACGCGCCGTAACGCCGGAGCAGCGGCAGCGGCGATGCTTTCCGATTTATCGGCGACGATCAGGGATGCCGGCTCGATTGCCAACGACGATACGGAGTAACCAGCGACCACGCAACGTCCCGGCGGTTTGGCATCTATTCCGCGGCGCTGCGCATCTCAGCACGTTCGATCTTGGCCGCGCAGAACTTGAATTCGGGAATTTTTCCAAATGGGTCCAGCGCCGGATTGGTCAGCAGGTTTGCCGCAGCTTCCGCGTAACAGAACGGCATGAACACCATGTTCTCCGGCACGTCGCGATCCGAGCGCACCTTGACCTCGACGGCGCCGCGCCGCGTGGTCAGGCGAATGAAATCGCCGGGACGCATGTCCATTCGCCGCATGTCTTTCGGCGACATGAATGCCACCGCTTCCGGCTCGATCGAGTCGAGCACATGCGAACGCCTGGTCATCGAGCCGGTGTGCCAATGCTCCAGCACGCGGCCGGTGGATAACACCATCGGATACTCCGCGTCCGGAATTTCGGCTGGCGCCGTCACACGGGCCGGCACGATCCTGCCGCGGCCGCTCGCGGTCGGAAAACCCGTGGTGAAGATGATCTCGTTGCCGGGCTTGTCCGGACTATCAACCGGGTAGGTCACGGCGCCTTCGCGCTCCAGACGCTCCCAGGTGATGTTGTTCAGCGACGGCATGACCTCGGTCATTTCGGCGAAGACGTCGGCCGGTCCGCCGTAGTTCCAGTCGAGACCCAGGCGCTTCGCTAGCTCCTGGATGATCCAGAGATCTTGCCGTGCGTCGCCCGGCGGCTTGACTACCTGCCGCGCAATCTGAACGCGGCGGTCGGTATTGGTGAACGAACCAACCTTTTCAGCGAACGCGGATGCCGGAAGGATCACGTCGGCATGAAATGCGGTTTCCGTCACGAACAGGTCCTGCACCACCAGATGCTCGAGCTTGGCAAGCGCATCGCGCGCGTGCTGCAAATCGGGATCGGACATCGCGGGGTTTTCGCCCTCGATATACATGCCTGTAATCGTGCCGGCATGGATGGCATTCATGATCTCGACAACGGTCAAGCCGGGGACCGGATCGATCTTGTGCTGCCAGACGTTCTCAATCGGCTCGCGCAGATCAGTACGGCCAACCGGCTGATAATCCGGCAGCAACATCGGAATGAGGCCGGCGTCGGACGCGCCCTGCACGTTGTTCTGACCGCGCAGCGGATGCAGCCCGGTGCCCGGGCGGCCGATCTGCCCGGTGATCAGCGCAAGCGCGATCAAACAGCGCGAATTGTCAGTGCCGTGGACATGCTGGCTGATGCCCATGCCCCAGAAGATGATCGAGGACTGCGCGGTCGCATACATGCGCGCGACTTCCTTCAGCGTCTCGGCGGGAATACCGCAGATCGCTTCCATCCTCTCGGGCGGAAACTCCTTGATCTTCTCCTTGAGGTCGTCGAACCCTTCGGTGTACCCGGCAATGTACTGATTGTCGGTCAGCCCCTCGGTGATGATCGTGTGCAGCATCGCATTCAGCATGGCGACATCCGCGCCCGGCTTGAATTGCAGATGCTTGTAGGCATGGCGCGACAACGTCTGCTGGCGCGGATCCATCACGATCAGCTTGGCGCCGCGCTTGGTCGCGTTCTTGATGAACGTCGCCGCCACCGGATGATTGACCGTCGGATTCGCACCGATCACGATGATCACGTCGGCATCCGCGGCCGCGGCGAATGGCGCTGAGACCGCGCCGGAATTCACACCTTCCATCAGCGCCGCCACCGAGGAGGCGTGACACAACCGCGTGCAATGATCGACGTTATTGGAGCCGAAGCCGGTGCGCACCAGCTTCTGGAACAGATAGGCCTCCTCGTTCGAACCCTTGGCCGAGCCGAAACCCGCAAGCGCCTTGGCGCCTTTCTCGTCGCGAATCCTTGCGAGACCGTTCGCCGCTATATCGAGCGCCTCTTCCCACGAAGCTTCGCGAAAGTGCGTATAGGGATTGGCCGGGTCGACCTGATCGTTGGCGTTCTTCTTCGCATTGGGCAGCCGCACCAGCGGCCTGGTAATGCGATGCGGATGATGGATGTAGTCGAAGCCAAAGCGGCCCTTGACGCAAAGCCGGTTGTGATTGGCGGGTCCGTCGCGACCCTCGGCGTAGACGATCTTCTCGTCCTTGATCTGATAGGTGACCTGACAACCAACGCCGCAGAACGGGCACAGCGAGTCGACCTTCTTGTCGGGATAGACCGCGCGCGTCTGGTGCTCGTCGAGATAAGCCGATGGCATCAGCGCGCCGGTTGGACACGCCTGCACGCATTCGCCGCAGGCGACGCAGGTGGATTCGCCCATGGGGTCGTCGAAATCGAACACGATCTTGGCGTCGTGATTGCGGTAGGCCATGCCGATGACGTCATTGACCTGAACTTCGCGGCAGGCGCGTACGCACAGGCCGCACTGGATGCAGGAATCGAGATTGACGCGCATCGCCGGATGGCTGGCGTCGCCCTGCCAGCGCTTGGCGGCAGGAAAACGGCTTTCGGTCACCTCGATCTTGTCGGCCCAGTGCCAGAACTTCGAGTCCGGATCGTGCGAGGTCTCGCGCGCCGGCTGATCGGCAACCAGCAGTTCCATCACCATCTTCTGGGCGGCGATGGCACGATCGCTCGCCGACTTCACCTTCATGCCTACGGTCGGCGTCCGCTTGCAGGAGGCGGCCAGTACGCGCTCACCCTCGATCTCCACCATACAGGCGCGGCAGTTGCCGTCGGGACGGTAGTCCGGCTCCGGCGAATAGCAGAGATGCGGAATCTCGCGGCCCTGACGCTTGGCGACCTGCCAGATCGTCTCGCCTGTTTTGGCCTCGACCTGCTGGCCGTCGAGTTCGAACGCGATCATCTGCGGCCCGTGACCCTTGCCACCAATCGTGCTGGTGGGTTCGCTGTGCGCCACATTCACTTTCCCATCGGGAACGTTCGTACCGCCGGCCGCGCCCTTGGCGTCGTGACCGTAGCCTTGCGGTGTCGTCGGACTGTCGTTCATCGCGAAACCTCGTCGAATACGGCGTGCGCCGAAAACAGAATGCGGGTCATTCCGCCGCTTCTTTCGGCATGAATACGTCTGGAAAATATTTAATGACCGATGTCAGCGGATTGGAGGCGGCCTGACCGAGGCCGCAGATCGAAGCGTCCCGCATGGCCTGACTCAATTCGCCGAGCAGCTCGCGGTTCCAGACCCGCTGTTCCATCAACAGTGCCGCCTTTTGGGTGCCGACCCGGCACGGCGTGCATTGGCCGCAACTCTCATCCTCGAAGAACCGCATCAGGTTGAGCGCCGCGGCCTTCACATCGTCCTGATCGGACATGATCACGATCGCGGCCGAGCCGATGAAGCAGCCGTATTTTTCAAGGGTGCCGAAATCCAGCGGAATGTCGTCCATCGACGCCGGCAGGATGCCGCCGGACGCGCCGCCCGGCAGATAGGCGTGGAAGGTATGGCCGTCGGCCATGCCCCCGCAGAATTCGTCGATCAATTCGCGCACTGTCACGCCGGCAGGCGCGAGTTTCATGCCGGGATTCTTGACGCGGCCCGACACCGAATAGCTGCGCAGGCCGTGGCGCTCGTTGCGCCCCTGCCCCTGCCACCAGCCCGCGCCCTTTTCGACGATATCGCGGACCCACCACAACGTCTCGATGTTGTTGATCAGCGTCGGCAAGCCGAACAGGCCGACCTGAAATGGATACGGCGGCTTGTGACGCGGCAGCCCGCGCTTGCCCTCGATGCTTTCCAGCAGCGAGGATTCCTCGCCGCAGATGTAAGCGCCGGCGCCGCGGCGCATGTGCAGTACCGGGCCGCCCGGCGGCAGTTTTGCAATCTCGCGTTCGAGAATCGCGCGCGCCGCCGGATATTCGTCGCGGATGTAGATGTAGACCTCACCAGCCTCGACCACATGCGCACCGATCAGCATGCCCTCAAGGAACCGATGCGGATCGGTCTCGAGATAGTAGCGGTCCTTGAAGGTGCCGGGCTCGCCCTCGTCGCCATTGATCGCCATCAATCGCGGACCGGGCTCGCCGAGTACCGCGCGCCATTTGCGGCCCGTCGGAAACCCCGCGCCTCCAAGGCCGCGCAGCGAGGCATCGTCGAGCGATTTCAGCAGATCGTCCTTCGCCAATTCACCCGAGCGCAGCCGTTGCAGAAGTTTGTAACCACCACCGGCGACGTAGGCGTCATAGCCCACGTAATCAGGCAGATGCGCGTGGGTATCCCCGGTCTTCGCTGCCGCGAGTACGTTGTCGACTGTCGCGCGGTCGACGAAATGATGCCCGACTTCGACGGCGGGGGCCGTATCGCAGCGCCCGACGCACGGTGCGCGCACGACGCGGATGCCGGGACCGGACGTACGCTGCAGGTTCTGCATCAGTTGTTCGGCGCCCATTAATGCGCAGGTAAGCGAGTCGCAAACGCGTATGGTCAGCGGCGGCACATCCGGTTCGCCTTCCTTCACGATATCGAAATGCGCATAGAAGGTCGCAGTCTCGAACACTTCCGCGAACGCGAGTTTCATCTCGGAAGCCAAGG
>JAFEFK010000907.1 GCA_018240625.1 Pseudomonadota bacterium | reverse complement strand
AATCCGGACGATCTCACTGCGGCGGCGCCTCATCATCGATCTGATGCGGGCGTCGATGGATGTGCCGTTCATCACGCTATCGCGGACGCTTGACATCAAGCGCCTCGCCGAGGCGCGCGCGTCGCTGGAGAACGCACCCGGCTGGGCGGCAATCTTCACCAAGGCCTTCAGCCTCGTGGCGAAGGAAGATCCTGTTCTGCGGACGCTCTACATCGGACGGCCGTGGCCGCATTTTTACGAATTGCCGCGCAGCGTCGGCATGGTTGCGATTGCCCGCACCGAAGCCGGCGAGGATTGCGTTCTGATGCAGAAGGTGGCGGCCCCCGACGAACTGCCGCTGGACAAGATCGATGCAGAAATCCGCTACGCCAAGACTGCGCCTGTGGAAGATGTTCCGGCGTTCAGAAAATCGCTGCGGGCGAGTGGCCTGCCCTGGCCGTTAAATCGGCTGATATGGACGCTCGGCCTTCACATCGGGCGCCAGCGCGCCAATTATTTCGGGAGTTTCGGAATTACGTCGGTATCGGCCATCGGCGCCGGACAACTGCACGCGCTGAGTCCTGGCCCGTTTATCCTCACCTATGGCGTCCTGCACCCCGACAAGACCATCGACGTGCTGCTCCGCTGGGACCACCGCGTCACGGATGCCGCTTTGATCGCTGCCGCACTGGAAAGGCTCCAGACCGTCCTCAACACCACCATTGCCGCGGAATTGACCCGTAGCCAGCCGCTGCCGGAAGCCAAGGCCGCCCTCGCGGTGGCAACCTGACGGATCGACGCGGAAAATGCCTCGAAATCGAGATTTTCGGCTCGAAATGGCCGCCGCTTTCGTTTGACAGCACTGCGGATTGCCCATAGAAAACGCCTGCTCGCGGGCCGGTTTCGGCCCGCGTTGCGTTTCGCGACCCGTGGTCCTCCCTCAAGCTTTTGAGACGGACCTGTCGGCACCGGGGTTCTTCCCGATGCACAGGAGGGCGCGTTTCCTCAACCTTGAACTCATGGAGGACGCGATGACAAAGCGTGCAGAAGCCAAGTACAAACTCGACCGCCGTATGGGCCAGAATATCTGGGGCCGCCCGAAGAGCCCGGTCAACAAGCGTGAATACGGTCCCGGCCAGCACGGCCAGCGCCGCAAGGGCAAGCTCTCCGACTTCGGTACCCAGCTTCGCGCCAAGCAGAAGCTCAAGGGCTACTACGCCAACATTTCCGAGCGCCAGTTCCACGGCATTTACGTCGAAGCGACCCGCATGAAAGGCGACGCCGGCGAGAACCTGATCGGCCTGCTCGAGCGCCGTCTCGACACCGTGGTGTATCGCGCAAAATTCGTCGCCACCATGTTTGCCGCCCGCCAGTTCATCAATCATGGCCACGTCAAGGTGAACGGCAAGCGCGTCAACATCTCCAGCTACAAGGTCAAGGTCGGCGATGTCGTCGAGGTCAAGGAATCCTCGAAGCAACTCGCCGTCGTGATGGAAGCCAACCAGCTCGCCGAGCGCGACGTGCCCGACTTCATCGAAGCCGATCACAACAAGATGACCGCGAAGTTCACGCGCATCCCGCACCTGACGGACGTGCCGTTCGCCGTGCAGATGGAGCCGCATCTGATCGTCGAATTCTATTCGCGCTGATTTTTCGTCAGCGCTGCGAATTCAAGGCTCCGGTTTTACCGGGGCCTTTTTTGTTGCTATCGTCATTGCGAGCGAAGCGAAGCAATCCAGAAACCACAAAGCAAGAGCTGGATTGCTTCGTCGCTATCGGGACGACGCTACGCGTCTCCCTGAGCTTCTCGCAATGACGAAGTCCGAAGGACTCCCACGCATGCCCTACACCCCTGTTCCCACCGATCCGAAAGCATCGCCGGTCCGCATCAACCTGCTGTCGGACACCCAAACCCGGCCGACGCCCGCGATGCGCGAGGCCATGGCACGCGCCGAGGTCGGCGACGAGCAGATCGGCGACGACCCCACCGTCAATCTGTTGTGCGAACGTGTCGCATCCCTGCTTGGCAAGGAAGCGGCGGTCTTCATGCCGTCGGGCACCATGTGCAACGTGTCCGCGACACTCGCACACTGCCGCCCCGGCGATGAAATCCTCGCGCACGAGACCGCTCACATCATCGCGCGCGAAGGCGGCGCGCATGCCGCCCTCGGCGGCTTTCAGGTGACACGCCTGCCGGGCGCGGACGGCCAGTTCACGCTCGACACCTTTCGAGCAGCCTTGCATCCGCGCACGCGTTATGAACCACCGCAGACCGTCGTCAGCGTCGAGCAGACCGCGAATATCGGCGGCGGCACGATCTGGAAAAAAGCCGTGCTCGATGACGTGGCTGCGCTCGCCAAGCGACAGGATATGGCAACCCACATGGACGGCGCACGGCTGCTGAACGCCTGCGTCGCGACAAGTATCAGCGCCCACGACATGAGCGCGGGATGGGATTCGGTCTGGATCGACTTCTCGAAGGGACTGGGCGCCCCGATCGGCGCGGCCATGGCCGGATCGCGCGCCTTCATCGACGAGGTCTGGCGCTGGAAGCAGCGGCTCGGCGGCTCGATGCGGCAGGCCGGCGTGTGCGCCGCCGCCTGCATCCATTCGCTCGACCACCACATCGACCGGCTGGCCGACGATCACGCCAACGCCCGCGTACTGGCGCGCGGCCTGTCACAGATGGCAGGAATGGTTGTGCAGGAGCCCGAAACAAATCTCGTATTCTTCGATCCGTCCGGTGCCGGCTTGCCGGGACAGCAGATGGTGACGCGCTTGCGCGACCATGGCGTGCTGCTCGAGATGATGGACGGCCGGATCCGCGCCTGCACCCATCTCGACGTATCAGCCGCCATGATCGAGGAGACGATCGGCCTCGTGCGCGACATCGTACGCAAGGCGTGAGTTTTCACTATTGAGTTTTCGCTCGGGTGTAGTGGGCTCGACGAATGACGGCGTCACCCTGAGGTGCGAGCTCAGGCGGAGCGCTTGCTCCGCCGACAGCGAGCCTCGAAGGAGGCGCCGTCGCCCTTCGAGACTCGGCGCGAGAGCGCCTCGCACCTCAGGGTGACGGCTGCGGGCCCGAATTATCTCATCGCCGTAATGCGCCGTAAATCAACTCGCGCAGATCACTCTGGATCCGCCCGCGTTGGTTCGGGGTCTGTGCCATAAAGACAACAAACATGTCGTCCTTCGGATCAATCCAGAAGAAGGTCCCGCCGACGCCATCCCATCGGTATTCGCCGAGCGGCCCGGCTTTGTCAGGCAAAAGTTTCGTCCGCACCGCGAAGCCATAGCCGAACCCGAACCCGTCTCCGGGAAAGTAGTAATAGTCCCGTTTGATGCCGCTGCCCGGCCCGATGTGATCGGTGGTCATTGCAGCGACCGTACTGGCCCGAAGATAGCGCTTTCCATCCATCTGTCCGCCATTCAACATCATTTGACAGAACCGCGCGTAGTCTCCGATGGTGCCGACCATGCCGCCACCGCCGGATTCCCAGCGCCGTGGTTTTGTAGGATCGGTAATCGGAATGAACGCGCCGATGACCCGATCGTCCGGCATCGGCTGTGCGATCCGCGGCCATTTCGACTTGTCGTAGACGTAGAACGACGTATCCGTCATCCCCAAGGGATCAAGCAAGCGCCGCTTTTCGAACTGATAGAGCGACCGCCCGGACACGACCTCCACAACGCGGCCGAGTACATCGGTCGAATGCCCGTAGTCCCATAGCGTGCCGGGTTGCTCCGCGAGCGGCAGATGCGCAACGCGGTCGGCAAACTCCGCGTTGTTCCAATCCTCGTCGTAGAGGTCGAGCTGGCTATAGCGCTGACGAGCGAGGTCGCCGCCGCCATAGAAACCATAGGTGATCCCCGATGTGTGCAGCAGCAGGTCTCTGATCGTGATGGGGCGGCGCAGCGGTTCGAGCCGCAGCGTCGGCTGGCCGTTGCCTTCGGTGCTGTCGATGCCGACTCGTGTGTCCTTGAACGCCGGAATGTATTTTGAAACGGGATCGCTGAGCTTGAGTTTGCCGTCATCAACCAGCATCATGACCGCGACGCTGGTGATCGGCTTCGACATCGAATACAGGCGAAAGATGGTATCCGGCGTCATCGGATGCCTGTCGATGACATCGCGAACGCCAAAGCTTTTGAAATAAACCGGCTTGCCGTGCTGCTGGATCAGGATGATCGCGCCCGGGATATGCGCGCTCTGGACTTCATTTTCGATATAAGCGCCGATGCCATCGAGCTTGGCTTGTGACCACGACCGCGCGATCCATTTCGGCGTCTCGGCACGAGCAGCCGCAAGCCCTTCGATAGCGGAGGCTGCGAGCGAAGAAATCAGCAGCGCGGTGAAGGCGCGCCTGCTCAAAGGGCGGTCAATTCTCCAGCGCTTCATAGATCAGTTTCTTGAGCGTCTGCTGAATGCGCTGGCGCTGGGTCGGCGTCATTTCCATCAGCAAAAAAGTCATCTCCTGCTTGGGATCGATCACGAAATACGAGCCGCCCGCGCCGTCCCACTTCAGTTCGCCGAGATCGCCGGGCGGCGGCGGCTTGGCATTCCCTGGATCGGTGCGGACTCCAAAACCAAGACCGAAGCCGAAGCCGTCACCGGGGAAATAGGCCCAATCGCGCTCCACGCCGGAATTCGGCCCGACGTGATCCGTCGTCATTTCCTTGAATGCTTTCGGACTCAAATACTGTTTGCCCTCGAACGTTCCGCGGTTGAGCAGCATCGCCACGAAGCGCGAGAAGTCGGCGGCCGTCGACACCATTCCGCCGGTGCCTGCTTCGCGGCGCTTCGGCGAGATGGCATCACCGATATAGCCGACATGAAAATCCGAATCCTTCGGCATCGGAGATGCGACGAGATCGTACTTCGCGGGATCATGGACATAGAAGGCGGTGTTGATCATACCCAGAGGATCGAGCAACCGCTCCTTCTCGAATTCGTAGAGCGACTTGCCGGACACCAGCTCGATCACGCGTCCCAGAACGTCGGTCGAGTGGCCGTAGTCCCACAGCGTGCCCGGCTGCTCCTGCAATGGCAGCTTCGCAATCCTCTCGGCGAACTCCGCATTGTCAGGATCGCCGGCGAAAATATCGGCTTTTGCATAGGCCTTGCGCACCAGGCTGTCGCCGTAGAACCCATAGGTGATTCCGGACGTCTGCCGCATCAGATCGAGAATGGTGATGGGGCGCTTCAGGGGAACCAGTTCAAGCTCCTTGCCGCCACCGGCAGCGTCCCTTTCGACGCCGACTTTCATGTTGGCGAACGAGGGAATGTATTTTGAGACCGGGTCGTCGAGATGGAGCTTGCCCTCGTCGATCAGCATCATCGCTGCGACGCTCGTGATCGGCTTGGTCATGGAGAAGATGCGGAAGATGGTGTCCGGTGTCATCGGCTTGCCGGAGACGATATCCCGCACGCCGAAGTATCGCTCATAGACCGGCTTGCCGTGCTGCTGGATCAGCACGATCGCGCCGGGAATCTTGGCCTCTCGAATCTCGTTTTGGAAAAACGCGTCGATCTTCGCCAGCTTTTCGGGATTGAAATGCGCGCCGGCGGGAATCTCGAACGTGCCTTCGGCCCGCGCGGCCTGCATGGATACGCAACCGGCCAGCAAAGCCCCGCAAGCCAGTACGCGCATCGACTGTCGAAACTGCATGACGTTTCCCTGCCTCGTATTCCCTGGAAGTTTAACGGCCCGCTCACCCCGCACAAGGGCCGGGAGCATCCATCAATGCCTGAAGGTGCAACTCAGCACCATCGCCCGAAAAGCAACAGAAGATGACTTGGGAGACAGAGGGGGCGGCTGCCAGCGCAGCGATTACGGAACCGACCGCGATCCGCGCAGCGGCCGCAGCCGGAAAACGATAGACGCCAGTCGAGATGGCAGGAAAGGCGATGGAGTAGAGGTCGTGTACATGTGCCAGCGCGATGGCACGACGGTAGCACGATGCGAGGAGTTCGTTCTCGCGGGACCGGCCGCCCTGCCAGACAGGACCGACCGTGTGAATGACATGCCGCGCGGGAAGCCGGTAGCCGCCGGTGATTTTCGCATCACCGGTGGCGCAGCCGTTGAGCGTGCGGCACTCCGCGAGCAACTGCGGTCCGGCGGCGCGGTGAATCGCGCCGTCCACGCCACCGCCACCAAGCAAGGATTCATTTGCGGCGTTGACGATCGCGTCAACGCGCAGCGTCGTAATGTCGGCAACGGCAACCTTGAGCCACGCCGAACCAATAACGCGTTCGGCTGTTGTCAGGCCGATGCCGGAGCGGCCGTCGTGACGCCCTTCTCGGTGAACATCTGCTGCAGTTCCCCGGCCTGGAACATCTCGCGGATGATGTCGCAGCCGCCGACGAACTCGCCCTTGACGTAAAGCTGCGGAATCGTGGGCCAGTTCGAGTAGGTCTTGATGCCGTTGCGCAGATCGGCGGATTCGAGGACGTTCAGGCCTTTGTAGCCGACGCCGATATGGTCGAGGATCTGGACCACTTGCCCCGAAAACCCGCACTGCGGGAACTGCGGTGTGCCCTTCATGAACAGCACCACGTCGTTCGACTTCACTTCGTTCTCAATGAATTGCTCAATGCTCATCGTCACGTCCTTTTGCCGCAAAGCCAGCGGGCCGCTCGCGGCCCGTCGCAGTTGGCATATATGTAGCCCGAAACCGTTGTCTAACAAAGTAAATTGCCGGGGAGCAGCCATGTTGGGCACCGGGATGCCCACGAACCGGTAGCCGCGTCGCTCGAAAACCCATAGCTGCCAGATTTGGGGCGACCGCGTCGTAACGTCGCCGACGCCCGCGACGAAGGAATAGAGGCCGGCGGCCTTTAACCCGACGGGCGACCGCCCTATCTAGGACGAACCTGCGGGGGCTGGCCTATTCTCCGGAACCCATCGTCCAGAGCAACGTTCTCTCCCAAACCGGAGATTTTTGTGACGAATCCAGCCTCCGCCGCGGCCGCAACGGACGCTCCGAATCCGTCGCTGTTTTCCGATTCCGGGACGCTTGCCGGCCATCTCACCGAGGCTTTTCTCGCCGTCCGCAATGAAACGGAGCGGCGCGCGGGGCCACTGTCGCCGGAAGACCAGTTGGTGCAGTCGATGCCGGATGCCAGCCCCGCGAAATGGCACCGCGCCCATACCACCTGGTTCTGGGAGCAATTTTTGCTCGGCGAGCACAGCCCCGGCTATGCCCCATACCATCCCGATTACGCCTACCTGTTCAATTCCTATTACGTCAGCGCCGGTCCCCGTCATGCCCGGGCCCAGCGCGGCCATCTGACCCGCCCCGGTGCGGATGAAGTCACCGCCTATCGCCGGCACGTCGATGCCGCCGTCGTCAAATTCTTCAATGACGCCGACGACAAGACCTTGGCCGGACTGGTGCCGCTGATCGAGGTCGGTCTCAACCACGAGCAGCAGCATCAGGAATTGATGCTGACGGATATTTTGCATGCCTTCGGGCAAAATCCGATTCCGCCGGCCTACGACCCGTCGTGGACCTTCCCCGCGCCTGAGCCGAACGACGCCGGATGGATCACGCTGAACGAAGGCATCCACACCATCGGACATCAGGGCGACAGCTTTCATTTCGACAACGAGAAGCCCGCGCATCGCGCGCTGGTCGGACCGGTGAAGCTCGCGCGCAATCTTGTCACCAATGCCGAATGGCTCGCCTTCATGGGCGACGGCGGCTATCGCACCGCGACGCTATGGCTGATGGATGGGTTCGCAGCAGCGAGCAACGAGCAATGGGACGCGCCGGGCCACTGGCGCAAGATCGACGGCGGTTGGCAAATCATGACGCTGGCCGGCTTGCAGCCGGTCGATCTGAACGCGCCGGTCTGCCATATCAGCTATTACGAGGCCGATGCGTTCGCGCGCTGGAGCGGCAAGCATCTGCCGACCGAGATGGAATGGGAAGTCGCCGCGCGGGCGGGACACCTCAACAATGCCTTCGGCATCGTCTGGCAATGGACGCGCAGCTCATACTCGCCCTATCCGGGATATGCCGCGATCGAAGGCGCACTCGGCGAATACAACGGCAAGTTCATGGTCAATCAGTTGGTGTTGCGCGGCTCGTCGCTTGCAACGCCGGAGGCACACAGCCGCGTCACCTACCGGAATTTCTTCTACCCTCATCACCGCTGGCAATTCACCGGGCTGCGCCTCGCGGACTACGGCGCTTGATTATCGTCAATGCAACAACGCGCAAAAGATGTGCGCTTGGGAGAGTGTCATGACTATGCGTGCTGCTGCTTTGACCGAGGCACACCGGCTCGACGAGACGACGTCGGCTTTCGCGGGCGAAGCCATCGCAGGGCTGACGCAACAGCCCAAGCAACTGTCGCCGAAATACTTCTACGACGTAACGGGATCTGAGCTGTTCGAGCAGATCACGCGATTGCCTGAGTACTATCCGACGCGCACCGAACTCGGCATCCTGCGCGACCGTGCGGCGGAGATCGCAGCGATCATTCCGGATAACGCGGCGCTGGTGGAATTCGGCGCCGGCGCCACTACAAAAGTCCGACTGCTGCTCGACGCCTGCGAATTCTCGGCTTACGTGCCGGTCGACATTTCAGGTGATTTTCTCAACGCGCAGGCGCGCGGTTTGAAGAAGGACTTTCCGCATCTCCAGATTTATCCGGTGACGGCAGACTTCACCACGCCGTTTGCCCTGCCCGATCGGGTCAAGGCGATGCCGAAGGTCGGATTCTTTCCGGGCTCGACGCTCGGCAATTTCGAACCGCATGAAGCCTCCCGTTTCCTGCGCAGCGCCCGCGACATCCTGGGGCACGGCGCGCAGATGCTGATCGGCGTCGATCTCGAGAAGAACGAACGCGTGCTTTACGACGCCTACAACGATGCCGCCGGTGTGACCGCGCGCTTCAACCTGAACGTGCTGGTCCGGATCAACCGCGAACTCGGCGGCAACTTCGACCTGTCGGCGTTCACGCATCGTGCGATCTACAATCGCGAACGCCACCGTATCGAGATGCATCTGATCAGCAACAAATCGCAGACCGTCCGCATTCAGGGCCGCACTATTTCATTCCGGATCGGCGAGAGCATCCACACCGAGAGCAGCTACAAATACAGTCTCGACCGCTTCATCGCGCTCGCCAAGGGCTCCGGCTGGACGCCGGCGGCCTCATGGACCGACCCCGATGGGATGTTTTCGGTTCACGCGCTGGTGGCATCCTCGGACTGACTGCCGACCGAACCGAGCGAGATCGCTTCCCACGCTGCGACGATCAGCAGGATTATCGTCGAGGCCGCCGACAGCATCAGCGGCGTCAGCAGGGACGCAAAGGGAATCAGCGCAAGCAACAGCCCTATCCCGATCAGATGCGACAGCTGCAGATGGCCGCGGATCGTATGCTTGAACAGGATGGTTCCAACAAGGTAGATCAGCGGCCCGCCGATCATGCTGAGAATCTCCTTCGCGCCAACGTGACCGCCGGGATGCGCCAGCAGCATTTCGTCACCGACCGCCGACACCACGATGCCCGCCACAATCGGTAGATGCAGGTACGTATAGGCCGATCGCGCGAGTCGTCCTGTGTCTTCCGTATGCGTAATCCGCTCGGCACCGGCTTCGGCGCCGATATGGAAGTAGACCCACCACATCGCGATGCTGCCGACCAGCGCCACCAGAAACGCTGCGATGGTAGGTCCGGTCCACACCGCCTCGCTGAACGTCGCGCCGGTCACGACGATGGATTCGCCGAGCGCGATGATGATGAACAGCGCCGCCCGTTCGGCCATATGGCCGCCCTCGACGTCCCAATCCTGCATACGTGTGGCGCCCAAACCCGGCGTAGGAAAGCGCAAGACCGGTCCGGCATATTCGATCGCGAGCGCCACAAGCCACAGGCCGATGCGGCTGGTCGGATCTGCGAGGCCACCCGCGATCCAGAACACGCCGCTCACCGCCATCCATGTCGCGATGCGCATGAAGTTGTGGCGATGAGCGGTTTCCGATTTCGGCACGATCACGATGAAATAGACCGAGCGGCCGACCTGCATCGCGACGAAAGCCAGCGCGAACGCGAGACCGCGGCTTTCGAACGCCTTCGGGATCGACGTCGACAGCACGAGGCCAGCGATCATCAATCCGAACAGCATCACGCGTACGGAGGTTTTTTCGGGATCAAGCCAATTGGTGATCCAGGAGGTAAAGATCCACACCCACCAGACCGCGAGCATCAGCATCGTCACCTGGAGCACGCCGATCGCGGTGAAATGCGCCAGCAGCGTGTGGGATATCTGCGTGATGGCGAAGACGAAAACGAGATCGAAAAACAACTCGATGTAGGTGACGCGGTGATGCTGGTGCGGCTCGCGCTCGCGGAGAACCGATGCGCGTTGCTCGCTTCCATTCATGCCTGGTTTTCTCCGACCGCGCCCGCTATTCGGGCACACCCGTCTGCAACGCCAGCGCGTGCAGGATACCGCCCATCTGCCCCTTCAGGGACTGGTAGACGATCTGATGCTGCTGCACCCGGGACTTGCCGCGAAACGACTCGGAGATCACGGTCGCTGCATAATGGTCGCCATCTCCGGCGAGGTCGCGAATCGTCACCTCGGCGTCCGGTATCGCAGCCTTGATCATCGTTTCTATGTCGTGGGCATCCATCGGCATCCAAATTTCTCCCAAAAGCCACCCCGAATCATGCACCGGAATCGCGGCGTCGGCTGCTCAACTTAACGTGGACACCCTACCCCGTCACGCGACCGGACCCTATATCCGCACGAACTCTTTAACCGCAAGAAGGCCATACATGAAGATTCCCAGTCCCGACCATCCCATCACCATCACGCCCAATCCCCGGCGTATCCGCGTGTCCGCCGGCGGCATCGTGATTGCGGAAACCACCCGTGCACTGAAACTGAAAGAAGCCAGCTACCCGGCGGTCCAGTATATACCGCGCGCTGACGCCAATCTGGCAGCGCTGTCACGGACCGACCGCGTGACACATTGTCCCTACAAGGGCGACGCCAATTACTTCAGCGTCGTGACCGGCGGGCGAGCCATTGAGAACTCGGTCTGGACCTACGAAAACCCGTTCCCCGCGATGGCTGAAATTGCTGGTCACCTCGCGTTCTATCCGGATAAGGTGACGATCGAAGAATTGCCGGCCACTTAACATTGCCCAGCATTTTCCGAAAGTTATTTCGGAGTTTGATACGCGCCTGCGTCGCGTGAGAGTGGTGATCGGGCGGTGGCCATGAACCGCTCAGAGATCCCGGCGGATCCTGCATGAAGTCAATCGCACACCTGCCCATGCCGGCCGAGGCGCACGTTACGCCGGTGGTGGCTTCGCGAAATCTGGCGCTGGACCGCGCACGGACCTTTCTCACGCTCATCGTTCTCATTCATCACGCCGTGATCCCCTACACCCACTTCGGCCATACCGATGAAAAGTCGTGGATCGGTTTCGACGCCATCGTGCTCGCCACCGACAGCTTTTTCATGGCGATGTTCTTTTTCCTGTCGGGACTGTTCGTCTGGCCAAGCCTTGGCCACAAGGCGCCGGCCAAATTCATCGGCGACCGCCTGCTGCGGCTCGGCCTGCCCTTCGCGCTCGCCGCGGTGACCATCATCCCGATTGCCTATTACGCGCTCGCGCTGCAGCAGGGTTCGACCCAGAGCTTTGCCGATTTCTGGTGGCAGATGATCACCGTCGGTCCGTGGCCGAGCGGACCGCTGTGGTTCGTCTGGGTGCTGCTGGCATTCGACTTGTCGGCCTGCTTACTGTATCGCCTCGCGCCGTGGATGCTCGATCACGTCAACCGACTGTCGATCGCAAGCTTCGAGCGGCCCGAACGGTTCTTCATCTACGTCGTGACGGTGACCGCGATCCTCTATGTGCCTTCGCGATTGTATTTCCAATCGAACACGTGGTTCGAGTTCGGGCCGTTCGCGGTTCAGAAAAGCCGCGTCCTGCTGTACGCCGCCTACTTCTTCATCGGCGCCGGCATTGGGGCCGCGAATTTCAGCAAGGGCCTGCTTAGCGTCGACGGGCGGCTGGCGAAAAGCGGGCCGGGCTGGATCGTGGTCACCCTGATTCCGTACTGCCTGCTGTGGGTGCTGATCTACATCAAGCGCGAAGTCCTCGGGAATCCCGACGTTCTTCCGGGATGGTACGAGCCGATCTACAGCGCCCTGTTCGTGGCCTTCAGCGCCGGGATCATCTTTGCGATCCTCGCCTACTTCCTGCGCTTCAAGCGGAGCGGCTTCAGCATTCTCGATCCGATGCAGCACGACGCCTACGGCATCTTTCTGGTGCACTACGCTTATGTGCTGTGGCTGCAATACTGGATGTTCGACATGAACTGGCCGGCAATCCTGAAGGCTTTTGTGGCTTTCATCGGCACGCTGCTGCTGAGCTGGGCCACGACCGCTGCGCTGCGGCAAATTCCGGGCGCGACACGCGTGCTGTAACGCAACTCAGCGCTGCCAAAGTTTTCATTGTCAACGCGAAGCGGGTCTTTCAGGATACCTGCGTTGTTGCGCGCAGTCATACGTATCAAACTCGCGCCTCAATCAAGATTGCCGTTCCGCTCAGGCGATGGCCTCTGCGCGATGGTGTCATGAAAAAGCGAAATATGTTCGCGGAGAACCATTATGAGCGAAAAAGCACCCGAGGTTTTATCCAGATCAAGACGAAAGTTTCTGAGTCAGAGCGGTGCTGCGGTCGGCAGCATGGTGGCCGGAGCCGCAATATCCGGACAGGCGCTCGCGGATGACACGAAGGCCGCCGACAACCTGCCACCGAATGTTCCGGAATGGATGAAGGTTCCGGGCGCCGACGTCGGCAGCCAGCCCTACGGCACGCCCTCTCCCTTTGAGAAGGCCGTCATCCGCAACATTCCAAAGAACCAGAAACAATATACTTCGTCGGCGAGTCGCACGCCCCTTCAGGATCTCGACGGCATCATCACGCCGAGCGGACTGTTTTACGAACGCCATCACGGCGGCATTCCGGAGATTGATCCGGCGCAACATCGGCTCATGATACACGGACTCGTGGAAAAACCACTGCTGCTGACGGTGGACGAGGTCCGCCGTTACCCATCGGAATCCCGCATCCATTTTCTCGAGTGCTCGGGCAATCCCGACTACAGGGCCATGAACGGCAAGACGGCCTCGGATTTGGTCGGTCTGTTGAGTTGCGGCGAGTGGACCGGCGTCCCCTTGAAGATATTACTGAACGAAGCCGGGTTGAAACCCGGCGCCAAGTGGGTTGTCGCCGAAGGTGCCGACGCCGCCGCGCTGACGCGCAGCATCCCGATCGAAAAATGTCTCGACGATGCCATGATCGTCTACAGCCAGAACGGCGAACGATTGCGGCCTGCGCAGGGTTACCCGCTTCGCGTGTTGCTTCCCGGATTTGAGGGCAACACGAACGTCAAATGGGTTCGCCGTCTGCACGTCACCTCCGAGCCGGTCTACTCGC